>NZ_PCYT01000083.1:0-5188 GCF_002553735.1 Lactobacillus sp. UMNPBX17 | reverse complement strand
ATTAAAAAATCAATTTACGAGAAAGATCTATTTACACAAAAGATTTGACAGTTTCCAAAACATAGCCAAGTGCTAAGAAAAATATAAAGATAATTATAGTTAGTGTATTCATTTTTATCATTTCCCTTTCAAATTTGATCTCATTGTAATACATACTTTCATAAATGTAATTTTTTTACATTATCGCAGATAAATTTAACCCCAAAAGGTCGATACTTAATTCGTATCAGCCTTTATTGCCCAGGAAATATCAGCGTACAGTTTCTAAACAATATGATTTTTTATGGCAGTTGGTACAGCGCAATCTTCTAGTTTCTGTGTTTCTTCTTTATTTCTTTTTAGTTGATCTTCGAGCAAAAGATCGATCAACTTATCACCATTTTTATCCTCTAATATTTTTTGAATATCTTTTAGTGAAAAGCCTAGTTCTTTTAAAAAGATAATCAGTTTTAATTGCTTTACCTGCTTAGCAGAATATAAGCGATAGCCACTTTCACTCACTCTGCTGGGTTTTACCAAACCTTTTCGATCATAATAGCGAATGGTTCTAGTGGTTATGTTCAACTTCTTTGCTAAATCTCCGATTGTATATTCTGACATTACTTTCTCACCTCACAACTTAAATATACGGGTTTACGCTACGTCAGAGTCAAGAATAAGCTAAATTTTCCTGAAAAAACTTCAAAAAGCAAATATTTTACTCTTTTCCTATTGAAATTATTAACATTAACTGTATAATTTTAATTGAATGTTCACTTTATACAAATTTCGGAGGACTAAATGAACGCAATCAGTAATTTCTTTCATTTAAAGGAGAACAATACCTCCTTTAAGACCGAGCTTTTAGCCGGTTTGACTACTTTCGTAAGTATGTCATACATTCTTTTCGTTAACCCAAACGTTTTGGGCGCTAGTGGTATGGATAAAGGTGCATTGTTCACCGTTACTGCATTATCTGCAGCATTCACCTGTATCGTGATGGGACTTGTTGCCAACTATCCAATCGCTTCAGCTCCAACGTTAGGTTTGAACGCATTCTTCACTTACACAGTTTGTCTTGGCATGCACGTTAAATGGCAAACAGCTTTAGCTGCCGTTTTTGTTGCATCAATTCTTTTCATTTTACTAACAGTCTTTAAAGTTCGTGAGATGATTATTGATGCGATACCTGCAGACATTAAATATGCTATTTCTGCCGGTATCGGTTTATTCATCGCCTTCATCGGTCTTCAAGGTGGTAAGTTAATTCAAAACAGTGACTCAACTTTGGTTACTATCGGTAGCCTTAACAATCCAACTGTTTGGATCACTATTTTCGGTTTATTCATTACTATCTTCTTGATGATTGCCCGTGTACCGGGCGCCATCTTCATCGGTATGATTATATCTGCTGTCTTCGGCGTAGTTATTGGTCAAGTTCCAATGCCTAAGGGCGTGATTTCATCTGTCCCAAGCATCGCACCAACTTTTGGTCAAGCAGTTTTCCACATCAGCGATATTAATACCGTTCAAATGTGGGTTGTTGTCTTCACCTTCCTTTTAGTAACTTTCTTTGACACGACCGGTACTTTAATCGGTTTGGTTCAACAAGCCGGCTTAATGAAAGACAACAAGATGCCTCGTGCCGGTGAAGCTTTAGCCGCTGACTCTTCAGGGATGCTTGTTGGTTCAGTACTTGGTACCTCACCTGTCGGCGCCTTCGTTGAATCAAGTTCTGGTATCGCAGTTGGTGGTAGAACTGGTTTAACCGCAGTTTGGGTTGGTATTTTCTTCCTAATTTCTACTATCTTCAGCCCAATCTTGAGCGTCTTTACTACTCAAGTAACTGCACCTGCCTTAATCATCGTCGGAGTTTTAATGGCTGAAAACTTGGCTCACGTACACTGGACTAATCTCGAAATTGCCATTCCTTGTTTCCTCATTGCAATCGGTATGCCTCTTACTTACTCAATTTCAGACGGTTTAGGCTGGGGCCTTATCGTTTACCCAGTTTCAATGATCGCAGCTAAGCGTTTCAAGGAAATTACACCAATGATGTGGATTCTGTTCGTGGTGTTCATTATCTACTACGTGGTTTTAAACGTAAAATAATTTCATTAATAAAATACCTTCATCTAAGCAAGCAGTTAATAGCTGCTTGTTTTTTTGGATTTCACTGCAAAGATTTATATGCTTTATTAAAAACAATTTAAAAAATTATTGACAATTAATTAATGCTTCAGTATTATAACTTACAACATAAATAATATTTTAGCTTTGATAAGGAAAGTAACTTAAGATAAGATTTTCAGAGAGTCTTCGCTTGGTGAAAGAAGATAATTAAGTCTTACGCGAAAATCACCTTTGAGCCGAAAGTGCGATAATTAGCATTCTCAGGGTCCGCCCTATACAGCGGCGACGTATCGCTAATCACAAATAGATTGGCCACACGTGCAGAAGGTTAAATGTTGAAAAACTTTTAACAAAAATAGGTGGTACCGCGTTTTAAACGCCCTATTAGATCAAATTGGTCTGGTAGGGCGTTCTTTTATTATCAAAGTTAAGTTATTAATTTTTAAGGAGAATTGGCAATGGATCAAACAAGATTAGTAACTTTAGATAATGGTTATCACCTATTTACACGAAAAGTCAATGAAGGACCTATTAAACTGCTTTGCTTACATGGTGGCCCTGGCGGAACACATGAAACTTTTGATAATTTTAAAGATGGCTTAAAAGGGCAAGGCGTTGAAGTTTATTCATATGATCAATTAGGATCTTACTATTCTGATCAACCTGATTTTACTAAAAAAGAAAATAAATCATTACTTTCTATCCCTCGATATGTCGATGAAGTCGAAGAAGTAAGACAAAAGTTAGGCTTAGATAACTTTTACTTGTTGGGACATTCATGGGGTGGACTTCTTGCTCAAGAATATGCTTACAAATATGGCAAACACCTAAAGGGCTTAGTTCTAATGTCAATGATTGATAACTTAGATGAATATACAGAAAATATTAATCATGAACGTGAAGAAACTTTTTCACCTGAGCAAGTTGATTACATGAAAGAATGTGAAAAAGCTGAGAATTTTACTGACCCTATGTATCAGCAATTAGTTACTCATCTTTATTCCCTCTTTTTAACAAGACATCCCACAGGTACAGCTCATCCTGTAAATACTCACAATAATGTGATTTACAACTATTTCCAAGGAAATAATGAATTTGTTATGGTGGGTGAGCTTACCAAATGGGATTTCAGAGAGAAACTAGCAAGTTTGAAGATGCCAACTTTATTAACCTTTGGAGAATTCGATACTATGCCACTTTCAGCTGCTCGCAGAATGCATCAAACACTAAGTAATTCACGCTTAACTTTAACTCCGGATGGCGGACATTGTCATAATACTGATAATCCAAAAGCATTTTTCACATCTTTAACTAAGTTTTTACACGATGTTGAGAACAACACATTCAAGGGAGAATAAACTATGAAATTAAACAAATTACTATTATCCGCTTCCGTCGTCTTAGCTTCTTTAGCTACCGCTGCTTGTGGAAATAACAACGCTTCTGCTAATAAAAAAGATCAAACTTTACATTTAATGCAAACAGGAGAAATCTTATCTTTAGATACTTCTAATCAAGCTAATATTAGTCAATGGAATGTCCTAGAAAATTCTATGGAAGGACTTTATCGTGCCGATAAAGAAGGTAATCCTTCTCCAGCAATGGCTACAAAATTAGTTAAGCCAACAGATCACGGTAAAAGATATACCTTCACCTTAAGAAAAAATGCTAAATGGTCCAATGGAGATCCTGTAACTGCGGAAGATTTTGTTAATTCATGGCGTAGATCTGTCAGTCCTAACTCTCAATCAGGTTATTCTTATATCTTCACTGGTGTAAAGAATGCCACCAAAGTCACTGCAGGTAAATTGCCAGCAAAAGATCTAGGGGTCAAAGCTTTAAACAATCGCACTCTTCAAGTTGACCTAGAATATCCAATGCCATACTTTACTAGAATGATGGTTCTGCCAGCATTCTTCCCACAAAGCAAAGCTGCTTTAACTAAATTTGGCAAAAGCTATGGTTCTGCTTCTAATAAGATGTACTACAATGGACCATTCAAGGTTGATGGTTGGACAGGTAGCAATTTGTCATGGGACTTGGACCAAAATAAATATTATTACGATAAAAAAGATATCCATTTAAAGAAAATGAAAATGCAAGTTGTAAAAGATGCAAACACCGCACATCAACTTTTCCAACAAGGAAATCTTGATGACGCAACTATTACAGGAACCACGGCTCAAGGCTTGCAAAAAGATAAAAATTTAATGCATCTTAAACGTGCCGGAGTCTACTATTTACAACTAAATCAACGTCAAGGACGTGTATTTTCAAATTCTAAATTACGTGAGGCTCTATCTTTAGTATTAGACAAAAAACACTTAGCTGAAAAAGTACTTGCCGATGGTTCAGAACCTGCATATACATTTGTTGCACCAACTTTAGCTAAAGATCCAACCACTGGCAAAGATTTTGCAACTGAAATGAAGCCAAGTGAAAATTATAATGTCAAAAAAGCACAAAAATTATGGCAAGAAGGCTTAAAAGAAGAAGGAAAGAAATCTGTCACTTTAACTTACTATACAGATGATCAAACTATCAATAAGAATATTGCCCAATTTGTTCAATCACAAGTTGAATCCAAATTAAAAGGTGCAGATGTTGAAGTACACGCTGTTCCTGCTAAAAATAGCCAAGATAATGTAAGTAAAGGCAACTTTGACATGCACTTTAGTTTATGGCTTGCTGATTATGCTGACCCAATGAGTGATTTTGATATCCTTCAAACCAATAATGCTCAAAATTACGGTAAGTATAGTAGTAAGGCTTACGATAATTACATTAGTGCCGCTAAAAGCAAGAGCGCTGCAGATGTCAAACAATACTGGCAAAATATGAGAAATGCTCAAAGTCAGTTAACTAAAGATACTGCAGTAGCACCTTTGTACAACATGACCGAAAGTCACTTAGTAAGAAGCAACTTAAAGGGTGTATTATGGCACTCCGTTGGTGAAGTTGATTATACAAGAGCATATTTTAAGTAAATAATTTTTAAAACAAGCAGTTCCAGCTGCTTGCTTTTTCTACTCTAAGTCAAGTGTTATCAACGATTTTAAGCAATTTTATTTTGAAA
>NZ_PCYT01000082.1:0-5363 GCF_002553735.1 Lactobacillus sp. UMNPBX17 | reverse complement strand
AAAAAAGCTGACTGCTAGGTCAGCTTGGCCCTATCCATCCCCGCATTAAAATACGGGGATTTTCGGGCGTTTTTCATTAAAAAAATCTTGTAAAATTAAGGGCTTTCAAATCACTTTTCAAGCCTTGCTGTGATTGAATCTAGCTTACTCTTGGTTTCTGATAGATTATCATTAACTAATATGTGTGCGTAATCTTTCAAGTCTTCCGGCAACAGATTTAATTCACTGCCGCTGAGTCGTTCTTTGATCTTTTCGGGATCATCTCCTCGCTTTAAAAGCCGCTCTTTTAATTCTTCTTTAGTCGAAGTTGTGACATAAAGAAAATAAACTTTATTGCCTAATTGTTTCAAATAAGTATAAACACCTTTAATATCGACAATTAAAGAAACGAGATCGCTCTTTTTCCAAGCAAGGTTTAAGGCTTCACGACTTGACCCATATTGATAAGAGCCATATCTGACGTGCTCAAAAAAGTGCAACGTCTTGAAGCTTTCATCCGTTTCAAAATGATAGGAGACATTCTGCTTTTCCCCTGGTCTCATTGGACGCGTCGTGTGTGTCAAAACACGTGGTATGCCATATTTTTCATTTAAATAATCAGAAATCGTTGTCTTTCCGGCGCCGCTCGGGCCCGCGATCAAAATTATTTTCTTCAAAAGAAAGTCCCCCACTTGAAAATGTTGCTCATCTATATTAACATTCCAATGTTACAAAAGACCAAGATTTTTTATCAAGAGAGGAGATAACTCCATGAAAAAAGCAGATGTAAAAGTTGGCGCAATCGTTGGTGCCAAGTCAGAAGAAGAACTTAAGAAGCCATTCCAAGGTAAGGTAGAAAAAATTTATGAAAATTCTGCTCTCTTAGCTATCACTTCATACGATCCAGTTGATGCCACTGCAATTAGTGACTTGAACAACAAGATTGTGGTCAACTTCAAAAACTTAAAGGCTGCTCGTGCCGCTAAAAATAGTAAGACTGCTTCAACTAACGAAGTTAAAGTTGAAAAGATTGCTAAAACTAAAAAGGCTAACAAAGACAGCAAAAAGTAAACAAAATTCAAAAAGATCCTGGGTAATATTTACGCAGGATCTTTTTTTGCCTAAAATTAATACAATATCGATCTATTTAGGGAGATTTTTTATGAAAGAGAAAACTCGAACCGTTTTATTCTGGTTCATCCTTATTCAGCCGTTTTTGGACCTTTATTGGTTTTATCATGGCAAATTGGCTGACGTCTTGCCGTTTACTTTGCCTACAATCATTAGAATTTTGGCTGTTTTTGTTATCTTTTGCATGTTCTTTAGTCAAAAACAGAATTGGCAAAAATTGGGTAAAAACAAATGGCTACTGTTTTATTTAGCCTTGCTAGTAATTTACTCGGCTCTACACTTGTTACACGTGAAACATTTTAATAGTATTAATCCAAATGATTACAACTATTCGACTGTCAGTGAAATCTTCTATCTCATTAGAATGCTTTTGCCGCTGATGGTGATTTTCTTTACTACCGCGTTAGATTTCACTCGCGATCAATTCAGACATGTAATTGAAGGAATCAGCGGACTATTTTCATTCACCATCGCGATCAGCAACCTTTTCGTGATTTCACTTAGAAGTTACGAAACCGGCCCGATCAGTGCCAATATTTTTGAATGGTTCTTCAATCCTAACATCGGCTATTCCCACATGGCTTCTAAAGGCTTCTTCAACTTTGCCAACATGGTCTCGGCCGTACTATTCATGCTAGTGCCCCTGATGCTCTACTTCATGTTCAGTCATTTTAATTGGAAAACCGTTACTTTAAATGTCGTGCAGGCCCTCGCAATGATCGAACTTGGAACTAAAGTCGCGCTAATCGGCTTAATTGGTGGCATTATCATCGGTATTTTGCTCTACTTTTTCCATTTGTTCATTGTCAAAGATGTCATCAAGAACGGCAAGGCAATTTTAGTAGCGCTGATAATCGAAATTAGTGCGATGGCGATTATCCCCTTCGGTCCAGCAATCCAGCGTTACAATTATGAAAAGTTTTTAGCGCAACAATCTGATAACAGCTTAACTGTTGCTAAGAAAGAATTAGCCGCTGGTCTTAAAAAATATCCAAGCGGCGAAAAACGGAAGCAATTTTTAATCGAATTTATCGAAGAGCATTATCAAGATTATGCCCTAAACAAAAAGTTTGTCACTAAGAGCTACCCTTACAAATATGATCCAGAATTTTGGCTTAAGATCATGAACGAGCCGGGAACTGCGCGGATGCAAAACCGTCACGTTGAAAGGGCTATGCTAGATCAAGTAGTTAAGACTAACAATAATAAGTTGGACAAGTTCTTAGGTATCTCATATACCCGTGAGACCAACATTTTTAACCTAGAGCGAGACTTCACCAGTCAGATCTATTCATTAGGTTGGATCGGGATGTTGCTATTTGTTGGCCCGTACGTAGCAATCATGCTGTACGCTTTTGTTAAATGGCTAATGAATAGAAGAAAACGCACCTACCTGATTAGTTCCATGCTGCTTTCAATCGCTTTTATGCTGTTTGCGGCATTTTCATCAGGCAACGTCATGGACTTTTTAACCGCCAGCTTCATCTTAGCCTTCGTTGAAGGTGGATTATTAGCTGAAATTAAAGCCAAACACCTTATTGCGCTTGACTTTACGTAGAAAAAATCCTCATTCGTCTTTGAATGGGGATTTTCTTTGCTTATTTTCCTTGCTTGATGAAGCTTTGATCTGGCACCCGGATCAAGTAATAACGCGTTGCCAAATGCCCTGCGTGCATTCCAATACCGTTTTGCCAATTCTTCTTATATGTCGCCGTATAAATGGCTACATAAGCACGTTGATATTTCTTATCCATTTTCTTAAGCGTCTTTTTAACGTATGGAATCTTTTCTGCATTAACATCTAATGCCGTATCACCATACGCAATCGATGCATAATCACTAGACGCCGTGATTTTGCTTCCTGCCTTATAAAAAGTATATGACTGAGAACCGTATCTCTTCTTAGCTGAATTGATCGTGACATAGCTTGAATTGCCAACCCCTGTCTTCATTATCAGCGGTTCATATTTAACGCTTGAAGTAATTCGACTTGCATCTTCCAAATCTGGATTATCCATAAATGTTTGATTAAACATCCAGCCAGCTGCTACAAATAAAATGACCACCTCAACTATATTCAAGATAAAGTTAGGCCAGCTAAAGTGCTTATGCTGTTTAATAATCATCTTAATTCGTCTACGACGAATATTTTGGATAATAAATACTAAATACAGTATGATGGCAACCCAGATTAAGATACCAATAATATTCCAGCTAAACATGACGATTCCTCCTTGCTCTACATTATAGGGGAATTTTTTCAAAATTTGAATAGCTTAACTATTGAATACTTGGGATTTAGGTGAGAAGATAGGCATTGAGTACATTAGATTTATTAGGGAAAAATATGGTAGCAATAGCATTTTATTCAATAACTGGGCAAACTAAACGTTTTATTGATAAAACGCAATTAGAAGCCCATCAGATCAGCGATGCTAAACCCAAATTTGATATGGGTCAAAAGTACATTTTGATCGTTCCTGCATACCAGGATTTCATGATGGATTCAGTCGTTAACTTTTTAACGTATAAAGACAATAAAAAGAATATTATCGGAATTATCGGTTGTGGTAATCGTAACTTCAACGACCTTTTTGCTCAAACCGCGAAGAAGATCGCAGCTACGCTAAAAGTGCCGATTCTTTATTTATTGGAATTTAGTGGCACAAGTGAAGATGTCAAAAACGTTCGCAAGATTGTTCATGATCTTTCTACTGGTGAAAGCAACAAGAAAATCCAAAAACCTAAAGAATTACGTGGAAATATTAGCTTTTTGAGTGATTTTAGAGATTGAGTATGACTGAGAAATATTACGAAGCAATTAACTGGAATGACATGGAGGATCGTGTCGACAAATCTGCTTGGGCGAGACTAAACGATATTATTTGGGAACCTCGCAACGTTCCGGTTAGAGAAGATAAAAAAGAATTTATAAAATTAGATAAGCCAATTCAAGAAGCTTTGCTTCATGCTTTTGGAGCATTGTCTTTCTCGTCTGGCTTACAAATGCGTAACGGTATTGAACAGATTAAGGCGGACGCAATTACGCCTGAAGAATCTGCCGTTTTAAACGCGTTGCAATATTTGGAATCAATTGCCAATAAGGGTTACAGTTATGTTTTGCATGAGTTATCTGATGACAAGACTGTCGAAGAAACTTTGAATTGGGCAAACAATAATCCTTATTTGCAAAATAAGATCCATATTTTAAATAAAATCTATCAAAGTGGGGATGCCTTGCAGAAAAAAGCAGCTGATGTAATTTTGGAAACTGCTCTTTATCACTCTGGCTTTTTCGCCCCACTCTACTTGTTCGGTGCCGGCAAGATGGTTAGAACTGCTGAAATTGTTAAGTTAGCCTTACGTGGTACTTCATTCAGCGGTATCTATCCTGGATATAAGTTCCGCTTAGGCTATAGCAAGCTTGGCAAGAATGAACAAGATAGATTAAAGGAATGGATCGAAAACTTATACGATGAGTTAGTATCTAACGAAGAAAAGCACATTCATTTAATATATAAAGGCACTGGTTGGGAAGAAGATGCCAAACATTACTTCTACTACAGCGTCAATAAAGCTTATCTTAACTTAGGCTTTTCAGGTAAGTATCCTGATACAGCTGATACTATTAACGCGACAATCGAAAAAGGTGTAATTAAGAGTGCCGTATTGGAAGACTTCTTCTTCTACACCAATGACCATTCGCTTAATAAATTTAAAGAAATCAAATAATATTAACCTTGATGTACTAAAGATCGAATCAAATTGATTCGGTCTTTTCTTTTGGCAAAAAAAGATCAATCACCTGCAAATATGCAAAATGATTGATCTAAAGTCTATCTATATAAATATGCATTCATCATGTTAAAAATTATTTATTTGCTTTGATCTGAAAGAATTAGTCCTTAACAACGTCCTTAATGTTCAACCATTGGCTCTTGTTAATCTTAACGATCTTTTTGCCGTTGGCTTTCTTAACAGCTTTAGCAGTGAAGGTTGAACCCATTGAAACTTTCTTAGCAGTCTTGTTACCGTTAGCGTTTAAAACGTTAACTTTTTGATTCTTGGTGTCTTTTACAACAACGAAGATCTTGTCGCCTTTCTTGATTGAAGAGTTAGTAGGAGCAACTTCTGAAATACCTAACTTTGGAGCAGTGAAGCTAGCAGCTTCACTAACTGAAGCACCGACACCCATCATACTAATTGAAGCAACTACAACTGAAACAACTTTAACAATTTTCTTTGAGTCTAAC
>NZ_PCYT01000081.1:0-5372 GCF_002553735.1 Lactobacillus sp. UMNPBX17 | reverse complement strand
GGTCCAGATGGACTTTTATTTTTATAAAGTGTTCAACTTGATTTTACAATCGGCGAAAACTTAATACCAAACAAAAACGGCTAAATTATTTAATTAAAAAGGCGCCTTGGATATGTGATTTATTTAAAGATACTGATCTCAGTCGTTATTACGTTTTGATCATGACTGCGGATAAATTCGTTTTCCCATATAAAACAGCCATCGGAAATGAAGACAATTATTGGGATTTGACTTTTAAAAATAGTCAGACACCTATTCTCTTTTTAGATGAATCAGATAAGATTAAATCAAATTGGACCAATAAATTAATCGAAAGTGAGATGGGGTCTAAAGATGTTGAAGATATGCCAACTCTAATTCGAAGATTTTACGCCAATATTTTGCCAGCTATTGGACGCATGGAACGAATAATCATAGACGCCAAAGACCCCTCTGGAAAAACAAATAAAACCAGAATTAAGCAACTTTATCAAGTGATCAAGAAGACATATGATCAGTATCATTTACAGTCCCCATTAAAAATTGATCCTGCACTTTTGGGGGATAATACTAACAAATTTCTATTTAACACAGGTAAAAGCAGTTTTTTGTTTGGCTTGAAAAAAGATGAAAAGTATTTGGTATGGAAATTTAACTTTCAACGTCTTGTTAACGAGATTACAATAGATCAAAAATTTTACGAAACGCATCCAGAATTTCGATTAAGTAAAGTAACTAGTTCCTTTACTCGGTTATTGCATTATATTGCAAAGACGACTTATTCAATCGCCAGAAATTATCATGAATTCAAGATAAATCTGAATAAAAAAATTACTGATCCTGAAAAATTGCATAATGTTTATGAGTTATCAGAAGAACACTTGCAAATCGTTAACGTGATTTTGCAGCCTACTAATGCTGAAGGAAGGTTAGCAAAATACTTCATTGATAATTATTTGGATAAAGCACTTAATTTAAAATTACCAAATATTAAAGCAAGTTTTACAGATAATCAGACCATCTATGCTTCTGGATTTCGTCTATTTGATTTAACTGTAAGTGAAGATGCTAACAATAATGGCCAGCTTCGTGTCTACCAACAGAAGACAACACCAGAACAAATTCTTGCCAGTGTAGCAAATAAAATGAGGACGATCTTATTATCATCAACCAGTTTAAACCCCTCACCATTAGGAAATTTTGATCTAAATTGGGTAAAAAATAATATAGTTAACTTCTTAGAAATTCCTACAAAATTGCAAGAGGTACTTGATTTAGAAAATAGAAAACGAAATCAATTAATTAAAAGCAAAGTAAAAATTGACACTAGGTTGACAGGAAAAAACTTGATGATTAGTGGACAAACTTTTAGTCAAGCTTTAGCTACTTTGTTAAGAGATGAAAATCATTTAGAGCCAACAGAATTACAACTTGAACGAATTTTGAATAAATATCCTGCTCGTTTGATTGCTAATCGCGTAAGCAACGGATTAGATCCAGATGCACCGTTTTTATGTGAAGCCGAACGCCAAGATGCTGATTCAAAAATTAGTAATACTCATTTTAATTTTGAACGTAAAATACGTCTATTAAGTGCAATCATTAATTTTTTGCAGTTAAATCAAAAAAATTCTACAAATAATGCATTCATCATCTATACCAATGCAATAATACGAATCGACGAATTAAATTGGTTAAAAGAAGCTATTGAAATCTTAAATATTCCATTTCCAGATGATTTATTCAAAGTGATTAGTTCACAAAATCGTCAAGAAATAGAAGATGTTAAAGAAACATGGGGTAAAGGAAAATTTCAAATCATGCTTACTAATAAGCAAGCTCTTGGTCGTGGAACCAATCTTCAATATCTTCTAGATAAAGACTATTATCAAAAGCATAGCCATGATTTTGCAATTATTGATCAACGCTTTGTCAACTTGAATGAACCATTTATTGATATTGCAGGAATTTATATAGAATCAATTACTCATATGTTTGAAAATCCAAATAATAATGGTACTCAGGATTTAGATGATTTCAAAATCAGAGCAGGACATATTATTTATGAACAATTTGAATTATACGATTCAAATCAAACTAATTTATCTTTCCGTGATGTTAGAACAAGACTACAAAAATACTTTGGCAAAATATCAGGTAATGGCATGTGGGACTTATTACCTGCACAGGATGCTCTTGCAGCAGAGTTAGAACAGATAACAGGGCGTCTTTGTCGAACAAATATCAAAAATAAAGAAATGCTAATCCAGTATGACTATAATTTTGTAAATAAAATTGACTGGGATTATTTAAGCCATAAACGAACTAACGTGCTGATTGAAGACTTAATTGAGCAAAATAAAAATAGATTATCCTCAAATCCAAAATATCAAGATCGTTTAGCAACGATTAAGGAAAAGCAAGAGCTAGCTTTAATTAATAGTGGTGCAGTTTTCTTAGCCAAACGTGCTTATAAATTGCGTTCTTTAAGTGAAACTATGCAATATCAGTGGGTAGAAATGCGGGAATGGATTGTAAAACATCCTCGAATTAGCACTTTATCTAAAATACCAGATCATTTACGTAAGACAGTCGAAGGATTTTATTATCGACTGTCTAACCCAGATGCAAAATACTATTACTATCACGATCAAGAGGAAGATCCTGATTTCAAAAATGTGCTTTTGATTGATTCTGAGCAGGGAAAAGCTCAACAAAAATTAGATTACTTAAAATCCCAAAAACAAGTACCTATTAATGCCAAATTAACTAGTTTAAATCTAGAAAAATATGCTAAATATTTAGATAAAATTTTTAAGCAAAATTCATGGATAAGACAAGCATTACTAAGAGAAAAATATAATTTAGATTTTAGTAAAAAGAGTCGGTGGTTATTAACGCCTGCCGCATTTAACAATTTGTATAAAGCAGCTATTTCAGAAGAGATTTTTGCTTTAATTTGTCAGAAGTATCATCTAGATTTCCATGAAATGAGGGAATTATCCCAGAATGAATTTGAACGCTTTGACGGATTTTTAAAGTTAAACGATCAGAGAATTCTATATGTCGATATGAAGAATTACGATTCACGTAGGACTACAGTACTTGCAAAAGATGTCGAAAAGCATATTCAAAATAAATTAAATGAGTCCACAGGTAATGCAGCCGTGATTATTAATTTCTACGAATTTGAAAAAGAAAATGCTTATCGAAATAGCGGAATCAGAAACGAAATTAATGAAAAAAAGATCTATTACTATCCTCATTTGTTTAGACATAATGGTGAAATTGATAATGCATTATTGCAAGACTTATTAGATAAGGTGGTACGGAATGACACTAGTAAGAAATAAAATTTATCTAAATCAATTGGAAGATCCGCATTTTAAGATTGATCAGCTAAATCAAGATTTTGATTTATACGCGGTACATTGCACACGTAAATATATCTCTCGCTCCTTACTTAACCGTAACCAAGAGAAGTCACCAGTAATTAAGGCCGTAAATTATATCAGAGAAAATAACAAAGACATAATTTATATCCTTACGGATAAAGGTAAAACCAATATTTTTGAATTAAAGCGTGGCTTAACAGAACTAGATGAGACTATAGGTAAAATTGAGCAGCGTGATTTTGCACAAGTAGAAACAAATATCATATTAAACTTACTATTAATTCAACTACAAGTATTCTCTACAGTTAAGGGATGTAATTTATTGGGAAAATTGTATGTTAATACCAACACAGAAGAAAATGAAAAATTAAAATTTGAAGAAGTAAGCTTTAGTAAAAATCTAGTAATTAATATTCAAACGCGAGCATTTACTCAACTATCCTATTATCAAAAAAAACAAGCTCAAGAATTAATTAAAAATATAAAGTCATGGGGTCGCAGTCCACGTTATGAGATTAATTTGCAAGAAAGCACAATCAAACAAATGGCAAATTGTTACCATGACGGAGAAGAAAATGATTGGTATTTAATGCATCCTACCCATAAAAATCTGAAGCCAGATCAAACACCTTTCTTTTATCTTAATGGTAAAGTTGGACAAGCTAGAACTAGCTTTTTAACTAGTAAAAGTGGCATTATGTATTATTTAATTGATCAATTGAATAAGCATTACTCGCAATATTTTGACAAATTAAAATTTAGAGAAATCCAAACTGAGAGTTATGATCAAGGCGTTAATCAAAAAAAAGGGGAGAAAAATTATTAGAAAAAATTAAGTCATTTTGGTCAGATAAAGAAATTACATTAATTGATCGAACGCAAGAAAATTTATCAGCGGTAAAGACTATATCTGACTTTTTTAGTCAAAACTTGTCAATAAAAATTAAGCCCAGTCAAACAAGTAGTCATTACAATTTAGCATTAATTCACAATTTAGGTTACTATTCGAAAAAAGATAACCAAGATAAAGAAGATACGTATTACGTAAATCAAGCTAAAATTATTCAAAATATAACAATTGAAGGAGTACTGCATAAAAGTGGAACGGTAATTGATAGCGCATTAATCAATGCAGTTAAAGAATTGACTGTAAAAGCAATTTTAGAGATGCAAGATTTCTCACCATTGAATACTGGGTTAGACTTAGATAGTTTGGCTTTTTATAAATATTATCCTAAAAGCAATCAAACTCTAGAATTTACGAGTCATGAAACTAATTTTCAAATTAAAGTAATTACTTCCAATTTTAAAGATCCGTTTTTCTTGAATGATTTATTTATTGAACGAAACGATCAATTAACGACCGCTTACGACTACATTATTTTAGATAAACAAAATGAAAATTACTATGCTGTAAGCAAAACTTCGTTAAAAACAATACCATCGCCATCATTATATGAAGCGGCAAATAACCAAAAAGGCACTTTAGCATATCGTAACAAAGAGGCTAGAAATAAATATTTAGCCGGTTTAATCAATTTGAATTATTTCTACGCACAAAATCAACTATATTATAATGTGGGAGTTATTGGAAATGGGATGCAGTCCAAAGAGTCGGTAGCTTCAGTTGTTAGAAAGATTGAATGTTTAAACGATAATAATAAGTCGCAATTGCTAGATATGCAGCAGCTTTTACAATCTATGGATGTTGTTTGGGTTAAATTTAAAAATTTGACGGTTCTTCCTTTTCCGATTAAACTCATGAACGAATATATCAGAAAAGATAAAAATAATAATGAAGAGAGATAAAAATTGAATTTAATGAAAAACGCCCGAAAATCCCCGTATTTTAATGCGGGGATGGATAGGGCTTACCGTCTCTAACGGCATTGTAGATCTGGTCATTAATGTACTTTTCTACTACTTCTTTAGACATATTCCCTACCGTGCCAAAGTAATAGCTGGGTGACCATAAATGTCCGCCCCACATCTTGTTTT
>NZ_PCYT01000080.1:0-5451 GCF_002553735.1 Lactobacillus sp. UMNPBX17 | reverse complement strand
ACCCGTGGTCTAGACTTTCACTAGACTAGATGAAATGTCATGCCCGACACACAAGAAAGGACTAAGTTCGAAATTTGAACTTAGTCCTTTTTGCTTACGTTTTTACTTTTCCAATAAAAAATCAATAATATTTTGATGAATAATCCCATTACGACTCATATCAAATTTATCCATCGAAAGTACATATTTAGGATAATTATCTGCAATACCGTCATACGCACCAAATTCTCGATCTATCGTCGTCTGACTACCCAACATATAAGTCACCTGATAGTAGCGTTTATCACTACCTTTTTGAGCTACAAAATCAATCTCTTTTTTGTCATTTAGTCCAACCGAAACGTGATATCCACGACGTAAAAGCTCAATAAAGACAATATTTTCAAGAATTTGATCAATATTTTGCTGATTATTGCCAACAATAGTTTGTCGTAAGCCATGATCGGTAATGTAGTATTTATCATTAACTCTAAGATTCTCTTTGCCACGTAGATCGGTTCTAGGAACACGCGTAAATAAATATGCATCACAAGTGTATGAAATATAGTCAATAATCGTATCCGCAGAACTACCTCTGTGCTCGCTCTTAAGGAATTTAGCTATACCTGTAGCTGAAATAGGATGCCCTATTTCACTGCTTAAATAGCTGATTATTCTTCTAAGTAGATCTACATTTCTAATTGCATGACGATCAACAATATCCTTTAGAACTACAGAACTATAAATATCCTGCAGGTACGTATCACATGCTTGCTGATCAGAATAGATCAGTGACAAGAAAGGCATTCCACCTATTTCTACATAAGTAGCAAAATCACGATCTAAGTTTTGCCGATCAGAATTAATTGCTTCCAAAAACTCACTGAATGAAAAAGGATAAACCTTAATTTCAACATATCGACCAGCAATTTCAGTTGCTAATTCTCCTGATAACAGTTGAGAATTCGATCTAGTAATATAAATATCGCAATTATAAGTTACACGTAAAGAATTAATTGTTTTTTCCCAGGATTTAGCTCTTTGAATTTCATCAAGGAAAAGATAAGCTTTGCCATCAATCTGGTTAATTCGTTTAACTAATTCTTGATTAAGTGTTTGATAATTGAGCAGGGATTCATATTGTAAGTCTTCAAAGTTAATGTAAATGAAATTAGCTCTATCTTTTCCACGATCCACTAATTCATCTGAATTTGTTGCAGTAGAACTGATTTCCCACTACGACGAATGCCAGTAATTACCTTAATGATGTCTTTATCAATAAATGGATTAATTCGATTTAAATATATAGTTCGTTTAATCATGCGCTCACCTCATTTATATCGATTATAATCGATGAAGTCATCAAAATCATCAATCTTATCGAGTATAATCGATAAGATTGCAAAAAAAGAGCCTTTTATCGAATATACTCGATAAAGGCTTTTTTCTTATAAAACTAATTCTTACTTAAATGAATTTCACGATCAAAGATCTTTTGTAATTCTAAGCTGAAATTATGAGCAATAAAGACAATCGTCGCCTTACTTTTCAGCAAATTATTCAAAATTTCTTTAGTTCCCTTTGAATCAATTGCACTCGTACCCTCATCAATCAGAATGATATCTGAATCATGAATTTTAGCACGAGCAAGGACGATCTTTTGCCGTTGACCACCAGAAATATTCAAATTATCTAGATTAAGTTCTTGCTTAAGCCCATCTTTAAATTTATTAATATCAGCAATAAAGTTAACTTCTTGAACAACTTGTTCAACCTGATTATTCAATTGATCATCGAACATTGTAATATTGTCAGCAATTGTAGCTGGAAAGACAACCGGATCTTGCGGAATATAGTCGATTCGGCTCATATCTGGTTTAATTGCTTGTCCATCTTCGTCTTGGAAAATTACTTTACCATTAGTTGGCTTAAGCTCACCTAAAATCAATTTAAATAAAGTTGATTTACCTGCGCCAGAATCACCTGTTAATAGAATTTTTTCACCGTTTTTAACTTGAATATCTGGATAAGTCAGTTTTTCACCATTGGGAAACTGCAGCTCTAGGTCCTGTGTAGCAAATCCCTTAGGTGTAGCTTCATCTTCATTAGATTGAGCAGGTACCGCAGCAGCAGTTTCATTAACTTCCTCAATTAACTTCTTGGTTCCCTTCATCTGGCCCCAAGAATTAGAAATATATTCAATAGATGCATTTAGATAGAAGCGAAAGTTACCAACGATCAGCAGTGTACCAACCGTAACGGCACCGTTTTTAACCAAATAACCGGTTAATACAAAAAGAATAAAACCAAATAATGCGGAAACAATTCCATTAAAGGCATTAAGCAATTTGATGTAATATATTTGCTTAACAGTAGCATCTTCTAGCTTCTTAGATGCATTTTCCGTAACGGCAAATAATTTAGCTCCTGCCAAGAATTGACGAATCTGTTCAAGACCGGATAACCAATCATTCAAACTATCGAGGTAAGCCTGATTTCGATCAGAAATTAATTGCGTTGCCTTTTGAAGCGGCTTCTCAGTTATCTTAGGCAAAACAAAGGAGACAGCAACCATCAGCGCAATCACAATAAGGAGTTGCCAATTGAGCAAAATCAGACAAATTAACACCGCAATCATTGTGACAATCCCATAAATCAAATTAAAGATTGGTTCATAGTAGTTGTCATTAATCATTGATAGGTCATTAGTTAGGCGATTTTGCATTGCACCGACTTCATGATTTTTACCATCATGATAATAATGACTAACAATCTTAGTTCTTATTTGATCATTAAGATCTTGTTCTTGCGACTTATTCAAATAGATAATGCCGCTATTTATTAAATATGAAACTAGAATAATCACAAATGTAATTACTGTGATCAAGATAAAGTTTCTAAGGTTCCTTGATAAGACAATATCAGCCTCTAATTGCACCAAAAAGGTGTTAAGAACATTTAATGCAGGAACAAGAATTGCGCCTAAAAGATATAGGTAGAAGCGGAAAGGATTAACTTGAATAAATTTTTTCAGATTCATCTGTTTGCCTCTTTTCTTGTTCTAGTGAACTTAATTTCTTGATCAAATTTAGCTTTAACTTCTGGTGACAAATTATGAGCAATCATCAGAATGGTTCGGTTACTATGCAAAAGATTGTCGATGATCTTTTCTGATCCTGCACGATCAATTGCGCTGGTGACTTCGTCCATCAAAACAAATGGCTGATCATGAATTACACTTCTGGCTAAGACCATTTTTTGTCTTTGACCACCGGAAATGTTCTCATTTTTGACATCAATAACGGTTTGAACACCATTCGGCATCTTGGCTAGATCTGGAGCAAGCTGCATACCACTTACTACGGTTTCAACTTTATCAGCTAACTTTTCATTAAACATTGTGATGTTATCGCTAATTGAAGCTGGAAAAACAATTGGATCTTGTGGTAAGTAACCAACTTTGGCTTCAGCAAATGGAATTAAATTACCGGCTTGATCAGTAAACTTTATTTCGCCACTTTCAGGTTTCATCTTGCCTAAAAGTAATTTAAACAAGGTCGATTTACCTGTGCCTGAATCCCCTGTAAGCAGAACCTTTGCTCCTGGCTTAATACTAAAGTCTGGATAAGAGATTTGTTCACCATTTTCATATTTGGCAGATAAATTCGAAACAGTAATGCCATAGGCTAGCTGCTTATTTTCAGATTCGTCCTTAATCTTTTTACGAAGCAAAAAAGTTTGTTCACGTAATTCTTTAGTTGACTTGACCCGAGTAATAGCACTAGTCATATTAAAGATCGATGAAAAGATTAAGAAGGCAAATGATCCGGCTACAGCCCAATCACCGAAAGAAATCTGATGAAAAATAAATAGAAAGCCGGCTAAAGCGCTCATCCCTATTTGAGCAATTGCATTACCAAAAGTATTGATAATATAAGAAATACTGCGATATTTGTAGCTTTGCTTATTTGCATCAACGTATGAGTGGCTAGCTTTATGTAGTTCGCGGCTTAAGCGTGCATAAGCAGTGTATCTTCTCAATTCTTGTAAACCACCCAGCCAATGCTCAATTGTATTTAACAGCTTCTCATTTTTGACATTAACTTCCTTCACTGCAGCTGAAGTTTTTTTCTCCATTATTTTGGGTAATAAAAGCGTAACGACAGCCAAAATAGCAGTAAACAAAAGAAGTAGCCAATTCATACTGATTAAAAGAGCAACACCAAAAACGATCTGTAAAACTGCGCTTAGGATATCAATCCACGGAGTTGCATAATCATTATCAAGCAATTTTAAATTAGCTGTTAGTTCATTCTGCATTTTAGAGACTTTTTCATCCCCACCTGCATAATAGTGATGTGTAAGGTCTTTTCTGATCTGGTGAATATAGTTCTGTACTTGCCTGGTCATTGTTTGGGTGGCAACCGGCAGCAATAAGGCTACTAGCAGTTCTAGAGCTAATTCGATAGCTTGCCACTGAACATATCCTGTCAAGTTGCCAGCTGTAATATCATTTAGCGCATATTTAAATAGATATTCATTAACTGTTCCTCCTAGTGTGTATAAGACAAATAGGAAGATGATTAGAATGGCTCGCGGAATATTTTGTCTGAACAATTCTTTGATTTCCATAGTGCTACCTCCAAAGTAATTGCAGCTACTTTTTATATTAAATATATGTTAATAACATATTAATTTATAGTACTAACATTTTCAATGTTTTTTTATTTTTAGCTAATTTTTAAAGATGGCACAAAAAAAGCAGAATCCACGTGGAATTCTGCTTTTACTTTGGCCAAAACAAATCATCTAATGTCTTATCAAGTGCTTCACAAATTCGGATACACAGATTTACCGTCGGATTATAATCCCCTTTTTCAATTGCTGAAATTGTTTGCCTAGAAACATTTACTATGTCAGCTAACTCTTGCTGCGATAAGTCCTTACCTGCACGGGCTGCCTTCATTTTTAAATTTTTCATTTTTTCACCTTACTAATGTAGAGCTGATATGCATAGTTACCACCAACTAAAAGCATAAACAAGCCAAATAGTAACATTAAAACATTGCCATCCCATTTAGCTGCATTTTCAATAAGACCTAGAATACTACAAATTAAATCCACAATTCCTAATGCAATAAAAATTATAGAACTTCCCAATAAGTTTTCATGCATAGCAATATATGCTCCCTTGAAAATTGTATAACTCGCAGACGCTATACATCCAATAAAAAGTGGCGCCATTAATAAAAAAGGTAGGTGTCATTTTCAATTTAAGCTCTTCTGCAAGAAGTAATAAAAAAGAATCACTAATGGCTATTGCAATAAAGGCATATTTATAGCCATGATTACGAATTGATGCTTGACGTTCGTCATACTCTACGCTGGCTCTATTTTTTCTATAGGTTACCAAAACATGAGACTGTAAAATAGTTTGTGTAAGGATGAATGATTCCTTAAATTTATTTCTTT
>NZ_PCYT01000007.1:0-46862 GCF_002553735.1 Lactobacillus sp. UMNPBX17 | reverse complement strand
GTATATCTGATAAGGGATTTTGTTTTCTAAATAATGCAGTTTTATTTCTTTACTTATTTTTTATAAGCTGTATAATGATATTAACTATTAAAAAGTAAGGAGGATAAAACTTGGCTAATAGAGTAAAACTAGGCGTTTTGAATTTAATGCATGATAAGTTAGATACTCAACAAAGATTTGCACATGTTTTACCAGACGCAGACCTGACTTTCTTTTACCCACGTATGCATTATCAAAATCGTCCTGTTCCACCCGAAGTTGCTAAAATTTCTCAACCATTAGATCTTAATCATATCCAAGATTTCGATGGCTTTATTATTACTGGTGCTCCGTTAGATCACCTGGATTTTGAGCAAGTCACCTATATCGAGGAAGTCCGATGTTTGCTTCAGTTATTAGATAAATACAAATTACAGCAATTATATTTTTGCTGGGGCGCAATGGTAGCTTTAGATTACTTTTACGATATTCAAAAAAGAATTTTGGCGGAAAAAATCTTTGGTACTTTTCCTCACTTAATAATCGAACCAAATTCCTTATTAAATGGTCTTAGCCAAGGATTTATTGCTCCACATGCTCGTTACGCTGAAATGGACAAAGCACAGACTATGCAAGATCCACGCTTAACTATTAATTCAGTAGACGACAACGGCCATCTATTTATGGTATCTTCTTTAACAAAACCAGAGCAAAATTTCGTTTTCTCTCACATTGAATATGATCGTGAAGGTTTAAAGAAGGAATATGAAAGAGAAATTGCCGCACATCCAGAGCGACATTACAAAAGGCCTGAAAATTATTCATTATCTGCTCCACTTTTTCAGTGGAAAGATACTCAAAAAATATTCTTTGATAATTGGTTAACCCAGGTCAAAAAAAGCAAATTAGTGTTAGATAAATAAGAGAGGTATACATTATGTCTACAATTTTTAATTCAGTTACAGAACTTATCGGAAACACCCCATTACTTAAGCTAAATCGTGTTGTCCCTGACGATGCGGCAGATGTTTACGTAAAGTTGGAATTTGAAAATCAAGCTGGTTCAATTAAAGATAGAATTGCTTTAGCCATGATTGAAAAAGCAGAACGAGATGGTATTTTAAAGCCAGGCGGTACAATCGTAGAACCAACTTCAGGCAATACTGGTATTGGTTTGGCTATGGTTGCCGCAGCTAAAGGTTATCATATTATCATTGTGATGCCGGAAACTATGAGCATTGAGCGTCGTAAATTGATGAAGAGCTACGGTGCTGAACTCATTTTGACACCAGGTGCAGACGGTATGAAGGGCTCAATTGCCAAGGCTGAAGAACTCGTTAAAGAAAAAGGTTACTTCATGCCAATGCAATTTAATAATGCTGAAAACCCTAATATTCATGAATTAACTACAGGACCGGAAATTATTGCTGCAATGAACGGAATTGGTAAATCAATTGACGCATTTGTAGCTGGTGTTGGTACTGGTGGTACTTTATCAGGAATTGGACATGCTCTTAAACGTGAAAATTCAGCTACTAAGGTATTTGCATTAGAACCAACTGAATCTCCATTATTAAAAGATGGTAAGACTGGGAAACATGGTATTCAAGGAATTGCCGCTGGTTTCATCCCTAAGAATTTAGATAAGAATATTTACGACGATGTTGTCACTGTTTCTACTGATGAAGCAATGGCTACTGCTCGTGAAGTCGCTAAAAATGAAGGATTCTTACCTGGTATTTCAGCCGGTGCAAATATTCATGGTGCAATTGAAATTGCTAAAAAATTAGGTAAAGGACATACTGTCATTACCGTAGTTCCAGATGGCGGCGATCGTTACCTTTCAACTGCATTATTTAATGATTAAATCTTAATATTATGAAAAATACTCCTAAGGGAATTTCCCCTAGGAGTATTTTTTAATTTCTGTTGATTTTGCATCAATAATTAATGATGCATGATTATTTTATGCACCGTGATATTGAACAAGTGAGTAAATATCAACATCAGGCAACTTTTCTCTACCCTTTAAATCAGGTAATTCAATATAAAATGCGGCACCTACAAGCTTACCACCAAGATTTTCAATTAATTCCTTAGAAGCTCTTAAAGTACCTGCTGTGGCCATTAAATCGTCACAGATAACAACTCTTTGACCAGGCTTAATTGCATCCTTATGCATTTCAAGGCTATTTGAACCGTATTCCAAGTCATATGAAGCACGTTCAACTTCTCTTGGCAACTTGTGTGGCTTTCTTGCTGGGACAAAGCCTAAGCCTAACTCAGTTGCAACAGGACAGCCTACAATAAAGCCACGTGCTTCAGGACCTACGATCACATCTGCCTTTCTACTCTTTGCATATTCTGCCAATTCATGAGTAGCAGCACGATATAAATCACCATCTTGCAAAATAGGTGTAATATCGCGAAAGACAATTCCCTTATTAGGAAAGTCCTTAACACTTGCAATATACTTACTAAAATCAATCGCCATAAGAAGAAAAACCTCCATAATTATCTGTGTTTGTATTCAAACACTTTTGACTTGTATATTTTACCAAAGATTTGTTATAAAAGCACTGAAATCTTGATATTTATCTACTTTTTTACAAAATTATTAACATATGTAATCAATTTTTGAGTAGGCATCGTCCTCAGTTGATTAATAAACTTAATTTGAGATTCCGTCGCCATTAAATATTTAGAAGCAGTCAAGGGTTGCTTTTTTGGATTAGATTCACCGACCAATTTTTGATCATCCAATTTAACAAAGCCTAATTCAAAGAATACTCGTAAAATAAACAACACACTATCATAATCCAAGCCTAAATAAGGTGCTACAGTTCGATAGTCGTCAGGCTTCAATGCAGGATGGGCATATATATACTTTAATACCTTGCCAAAATAACTTTTTGCAGGAATATGCTCTACAGGTAATTGATCCAATAAAAAGCGTAAATAGATTTGTTGATAATCTTTTTCTAAAGCAGTATTCAATTCTACTTGATTGCGTGGTACATCAAGTAAAGCAACTGTTTCACCAGATTGATCATAATCTTGGACCAAGCTAATCTTATCATCATCAATTTGAAGTCGATTTTTAACGATCGGAATATTCTTTTTATCAAACAGCAAATAGCGATCTGCAAAGCCCATGACAAATTTTTCCTGTCTTAAGTCGATCACTGACGTTGGAACTGCTAACTTTGGGGATGCGAATGCTATCCCTTCTATAATGCCTTGCAAAGATACCTGCTTACGATAGGTATTTAAAGACAAAGTAACGAAAATTTTAGCAATAAACGGCAATAGATTATTATTTAAATAGTCTTTATTAAAGCCCACAATTGCTAAACTACCGTCTTTTTTATTAGCCGTTAATTTAACGTGATTCTTATCTTTCCCTATTTTGAAAAAATTAGTAATAGTTGGATCCGAAATACTGAAAATTGGTTGCGGATCTCCAGTGCCAAATGGTCCAACTTGATTAATCTGAGCTAAAGTTTGAGGCGATAAACCATGCATAGGCAATTCCATATCATACTCTTTAGTCTCTAATCCACCTTCAACGTGAAAATCAGCCTCAAACTTTTCTCGCAGAGCACTTACTTTATCTTCTTCCATGGATAAACCACAAGCAAAATCATGACCACCAAATTTAGTCAGCAAACTCTCTTTTAAAGGATTAAGGGCATCAAAAAGATTGAAGCCAGTAAATGAACGACCTGAACCTTTAATCTCCCCTTCATCATTTTTAGTTAAAACGATAGTTGGCTTATGTAATTTTTCCACTATTTTATTAGCGACCAGACCCAAAACGCCCTCATGAAAATCAGGATCATATAAGACCAAAGTATTTTGCTTCTGCCAACTATTTTCACGAATTAATTCCATACAGCGATCATAAACTTCAGTAGTTAGCTCTTTGCGCTTATTATTTAAATCTTCAATCTGATCAGCAATTTTCTGAGCCTCAAGATCATCATCACTAAGCAAAAGTTGTACCGCTAAATTTGCATTAGCTAAGCGCCCCACTGCATTAAGCCGAGGAGCAATATTAAAGCCAACATCTGTTTCATTAATCGTTCCTAGCGTTAATCCAGCATTTTTGATCAGAGCTCTTAAACCAGGTCGCTCGGTTTGATTAAGCACATCTAAACCGCGCTTCACAATAATGTGACCTTCACCCGTCACTTTAACCATATCACCAATGGTGCCAATCATTGCTAAATCTAGCAATTCTGGTACAGGATCCTGCATAAGTTCACGGCAAATTGTGTAAGCCACGCCTGCACCACAATAGTCATCGAAAGGATATTTTTGTCCGGGGTAATTACAATGAACTGTTGCATAGGCATCGGGTTTAGATTCTTGAAAAGTATGGTGATCGGTAACAATCGTATCAACGCCATTATTTTTAGCATATTCAACTTCTTCAATTCCAGTTACGCCGTTGTCTACAGTAATGATTAACTTAGTACCATCAGCCACGATATCCTTATAGCGATCAAGATTTGGGCCATATCCATCTTTAAAACGGTCTGGTATAAAGTAATGAACATCTGCACCTAAAATACTCAGCGTCTCAGTCATAATTGTAGTGGCCGTGATACCATCAGCATCATAATCACCATAAATGGTAATCTTTTCGCCATTATCAATTGCTTGATTAATTCGATCGACCGCTTTATCCATATCATGCATCAAAGTTGGATCGGCTAAGTTTTCTTCGGTTGCGTTAAACCAAAAATCTAATTTTTTATCTGTATTAATACCACGTAATGCAAAAAGCCGTGCTGAGATTGGGCTAAGTTGATATTTTTCTATTAAATCTGGCGCTAATTCTTCAGCTGTTCTTTGTTGCCACTTCATTACTTTCAAAACACCTTACATTTCATAAAAATTAAAAGGCACTCATAATTGAGTGTCTTTATTGAAAAATCTAATTCTTATTCTAACGCAAATTTTGTTTGCATAAAAGTTCGAAGATTTTACTTCATTTTGAAGACTCGAAGATTCTCTGCGTTAGCCTTTTCCGTTTTAATCAAATTACCACGAATAGCCCAACGATTTGCACCACCATCAGCACAAGTAATTAAGGTCACTATCTTTTTCTTAGTATTATTAACTAACCAAACGGCTGATGGATCAACAACTTTTTTCATATAAATTCGGTAAACATAAACCTTCTTTAAATTAGTAAGGTAAATCAATTCACCTTTCTTGACATCCTCTAGTGGTGAGAAAAGAATACCTTTAGCAGTCATATAGTGACCAGCTAATGGATAGTTACCTTCACCCATTTTTTGGTCAGCACGCATTGTACCGCCACCGGTGGACATAGCATCGTCTGACATCCCTAGCATTATTGGTAAATGCATATTTACATCAGGAATAGCTAAAGCACCAATTGCACCTGAAGTCTTTTTTATCTGCGATCTCGTAGCTCGAGCCATATCCATCGACTTTACTTTACTAAAATCATACATTCCTTTTTTACGTTGATTTTTTTCAACTTCTTTTTTAGTCAAGCCGGTTAAAGTCGATTGCTGATTATGACTAATCATGTGATTGCTAATCTGCTTGTTAAAGATGAGAACAAGACCAACAATTAACAAAATGATCGCTAGAATTCTAATGACGATCGTGCTAATACTTGTTTTATGTTTATTTTTTGCCATAATTACTTACCTTTGATATCATCGTCATTCATCTTAAGTACTGCCATAAAGGCGTCTTGTGGCACTTCTACCCTACCAACTGCCTTCATTCGTTTCTTACCACGCTTCTGTTTTTCCAAAAGCTTGGCACGACGGTCTGGGTCACCGGTATGGATCTTCCAAGTAACATCTTTACGATATGGCTTAATGGTTGCACGCGAAATAATCTTAGCACCAATCGCACCTTGAATATCAACTTCAAAGTTTTGACGTGGAATTAACTTCTTAAGCATAGAAGTCATTTGACGTGCACGGTCTTGTGCTTCAGATCTATGAGCAATGAAACTCAAAGCATCGATTGGCTCTTTATTAAGCAAGATATCAATCTTAACCAAATCAGTTGAACGATATCCGGTAATTTCATAGTCAAGAGAAGCATACCCCTTAGTTGAAGACTTCAAATCATCAAAGAAGTCAAAGATAATTTCAGCTAATGGCATATTGTAAATTACATTAACCCGATACTTATCAAGGTAGTCCATAGTAACAAATTCACCACGTTTGCGTTGGCACAATTCCATTACTGGGCCAACGAAATCATTCGGTACCATAATTTCTGCTTTAACATAAGGTTCTTGTACTTCTTGATATTCACCGGCATCTGGTAAATCAGATGGATTATCAATTACCTTAGTAGATCCATCATTCATAATTGCGTGGTAGTCAACACTTGGAGCAGTCATGATTAACCCTAGATCAAATTCTTGCTCAAGTCGTTCTTGCACAACATCCATATGAAGCAAACCTAAGAAACCACAACGGAATCCAAAACCTAAGGCAGTTGAAGTTTCAGGTTCAAATTCCAAAGCAGCATCATTTAACTGCAACTTTTGCAAAGCTTCCTTTAAATCATCGTAATCTCGGTTGTCAACTGGATACATACCGGAATAAACCATCGGTGGAATCTGACGATAACCTTCTAATGGTTCCTCAGTTTGATTAGTTGCATCAGTAATGGTATCACCAACACGAGTTTCACGAACTGATTTAATATTGGCAGTGATATAACCTACATCCCCGGCAATTAAAAGATCTTTCTTAACTGGATGAGGACTTGAAACACCTACTTCGGTTACTTCATATTCCTTTCCGGTGTTCATAATCTTAATTTTATCGCCAGGCTTAACTACACCGTCTTCAATTTTGACAGACATAACAACACCGCGATAATCATCGTACTTGGAGTCAAAAATCAAGGCTTTAAGTGGTGCTGTAATATCACCAGATGGAGCAGGAATATCCTTTACTACCTTTTCCAGCATATCTTCGATGCCTTGGCCTGTTTTACCTGAAACTTCGGCAGCTTCTGAAGCATCCAAGCCTAACATTTCTTCTATTTCTTCCTTAGTTTTAGGAATATCTGCTGAAGGTAAGTCAATCTTATTAATGACAGGCAAAATTTCCAAGTCATCATCAATAGCCAAATAAGTATTGGCTAAAGTCTGCGCTTGCACACCTTGAGAAGCATCAACAACCATTAAAGCACCTTCACAGGCTGCAAGTGATCTTGAGACTTCGTAAGAGAAGTCTACGTGCCCAGGTGTATCAATTAAGTGGAAAATATAATCTTCTCCATCCTTAGCATGATATTTAACTTCAACGGAGTTCATCTTAATAGTAATACCACGTTGACGTTCAAGTGGCATGTCATCAAGCATTTGATTTTTAAGTTGGCGCTGACTTACTGTATCAGTTAATTCTAGAATTCTATCAGCGATCGTAGATTTACCATGGTCAATATGGGCAACTATGGCAAAATTACGAATATGCTTTTGATAATCTTTTAATTTTTCTAAATCCATAAATTTATTCACCCTTTACTATCCTTAATATTATAGCAAAGGTCCTTAATCTTATAAAACGAATAGATATACAAAAATGACATTGCCTGATGCAATGTCATTTTTCTTAATCTTCACCACTTAATTTGTCTTTAAGTCGTTCAAAAAATCCTTTTTCTTTTGGTGTAATATCTCCGCCACCATCATGAACAAAGTCAGTCAAATCTTGCTTTTGCTTTTCATTGATATGCTTTGGAATCACGATATTAATTGTAATAATTTGATCACCATTACCATTTCCGCGAAGATATGGTACACCCTGTCCGCGAAGAGTAAACTTCTTATTTGGTTGAGTACCAGCTGGAATAGTTAATTTTTGATCACCATGGACAGTTTTAACAGTAATTTCATCACCTAATGTAGCTTGAGCAAATGAAATTGGAACATCAGTATAAATGTTTTGACCACGACGTTGGAAAATCTTAGATGGTTTAATACGGTAATTAATATACAAATCACCGTAAGGTCCGCCGTTTATACCAGCCTCACCTTGGCCTTGATAGCGAAGTTGTTGGCCATTATCAATACCTGCTGGAATATCAACTTCAATAGTATTCTTTCCTTGAACAGTACCTTTACCACCACAAGTCTTACATGGGTGTTCAATGATTACACCGCGACCATGACATTTATCACAGATGGTTTGACGACGAATCATCCCTAACATAGATTGCTGAGTAACAGTCATATAACCTGTACCGTGACATTTATCACAGGTAATTGGGTGAGTGCCTTTTTCACAACCATTGCCGCCACAAGTACCACAGGTTTCACTACGAGTATAGCTAACTTGCGTCTTCTTGCCTTTAATCGCATCCATAAAGTCAATAGTCAAAGTATAGTCTAAATCTTGACCACGTTGTGGAGCAGTCGGATCTACTCTTTGTTGTCTTCCTTGACCAAAGATATCACCAAAAATGTCGCCAAAATCACCAAATCCAGAAGTATCAAATCCAGCACCGCCAAAGCCTTGGCCAGCGCCACCAAAACCACCTTGGCCATTTACACCAGCGGAGCCAAATTGATCATATTGTGCACGCTTTTGCTTATCATGCAAAACTTCATAAGCTTCGTTAACTTGTTTATATTTTTCTTCAGCACCAGGTTCATGGTTCAAATCTGGGTGATATTTTTTAGCTAACTTTCTATATGCTTTACTAATTTCTTGGTCACTGGCGTTACGATCTACGCCAAGCACTTTATAATAATCTTCTTGTGCCATTAATTGAACTCCTTATATTTTCAAAAGAAAAGAACTACTCAATGGGTAGTTCTTTTCTCCTTTTGTTTAATTATAAACCCATTACTTGTTTGGATCTACCTTATGGAATTCACCATCTTGGGCACCACCATTGTTACCACCTTGTGGGCCATTTTGTGGACCTTGAGGACCGGCTTGTGGGCCAGCTTGACCTGCAGCGCCTTGTGCTCCACCGTTTTGTTGGTAAAGCTTAACTGCTAAATCTTGTGCAGCCTTTGATAAAGCATCCTTCTTTTCCTTCATTTCGTCCAAGTTGTTGTCCTTTTGAGCCTTCTTCAAAGCTTCAAGAGCATCTTCAACTGGCTTACGGTCACTATCAGAAAGCTTATCCTTAGTGTCCTTCAAAGTCTTATCAGTAGTAAAGATTAATTGATCAACTTCATTTCTAAGATCAACTTCTTCTTTACGCTTCTTGTCTTCTTCAGCATGTTCTTCAGCGTCTTTTTGCATACGCTTGATTTCTTCATCTGACAAACCGGATGAACTCTTAATAGTAATCTTTTGTTCCTTACCAGTACCCATATCCTTAGCAGATACATTTACGATACCGTTCTTATCGATATCGAAGGTAACTTGAATTTGTGGAACACCACGTGGTGCTGGTGGAATATCAGTTAATTCAAAGCGACCAAGGGTCTTATCATCTGCAGCCATTGGACGTTCACCTTGCAATACGTGGACATCTACTGCTGGTTGGTTATCTGCAGCAGTTGAGAAGATTTGACTCTTTGAAGTTGGGATAGTAGTGTTTCTGTCAATTAACTTAGTGAAGACACCACCCATGGTTTCAATACCAAGTGACAATGGAGTAACATCAAGCAAAACGATGTCCTTAACGTCACCTGAAATAACACCACCTTGGATAGCTGCACCTAAGGCAACAGCTTCGTCAGGGTTGATTGAGTGGTCGGGTTCTTTCCCAGCCCATTCCTTAACTGCTGCTTGAACAGCTGGAATACGGGTTGAACCACCGTTTAAGATAACCTTATCGATATCGTTTACAGTTAAACCAGCATCCTTTAATGCATTGTCAAATGGTACCTTAGTCTTTTCAACTAAGTCACTAGTCAATTCATCAAACTTAGCACGGGTAAGGTCAGCTTCAAGGTGTAATGGACCAGCTTCACCAGCAGAAATGAATGGAAGTGAAATGTGAGTTGAAGAAACACCTGACAAGTCTTTCTTAGCCTTTTCAGCAGCATCCTTCAAACGTTGCATAGCCATCTTGTCCTTAGACAAGTCAACGCCATTTTCATCCTTAAAGTTCTTGATCAACCAATCCATGATACGGTTATCAAAGTCATCACCACCAAGGTGAGTATCACCGTTAGTTGATAATACTTGGAAGACACCGTCACCTAATTGAAGAACGGAAACATCGAAAGTACCACCACCAAGGTCGTAAACTAAGACCTTTTCATCTTGGTCTTTGTTTAAACCGAAGGCTAATGCTGAAGCAGTAGGTTCGTTGATAATTCTTTGTACATTCAACCCAGCGATCTTACCAGCATCCTTAGTAGCTTGACGTTGTGCATCGTTAAAGTAAGCAGGAACAGTGATAACTGCATCAGTTACCTTTTCACCTAAGTAATCTTCTGAGAACTTCTTGATGTATTGTAAAATAAATGCAGAAATTTCTTGTGGTGTGTATTCCTTGTCACCAACCTTAACCTTGTAATCTGCTTCACCCATGTGACGCTTAATTGAAACAATAGTGTTAGGGTTAGTAATAGCTTGACGCTTAGCTACTTCACCAACTTGAATTTCACCATCTTTAAAAGCTACTACAGATGGAGTAGTACGGTTACCTTCTGGGTTAGTAATAATCTTTGGTTCTTTACCTTCAAGAACTGCAACTGCTGAGTTAGTAGTTCCGAGGTCAATACCAATAACTTTTGACATGTATAAACTTCCTCTCCTATTGAGCAACTACAACCATTGCTGGTCTTAGTGTCCGATCTTTATATTGATATCCTTTTTGTAAAACCTGAACAACGTGATCTTTTTGATCATCATTTTCGGCTGCTACAGTTTGAACAGCTTGATGCAATGTCGGATCAAATTTTACGTCTTCAGCTTCAATCTCAACGATGCCATGTTCTTTCAATGCTTTAGTTAATGAATCAAGCGTCATCTTAACGCCCTTCTTCAGTTGCTTGGAAACATCATCATCGGCTTCTACGCTTAAAGCTCTCTCCAAATTGTCTACAGCAGGCAAAATATCTTTAGCTAAGCTTTGAGATTCATACTTAATAAGTTGAGCTCTTTCTTTTGAATAGCGATTTTGCATATTTTGAATTTCTGCTTCGCTACGAAGATACTTATCTTCAAGCTCCTTATTCTTATCTTTTAAATCAGCCAATTCTTTAGCTAATTTTTCATCATGTTTATCATTTTTTGCTTCCTTACCTTCAGTTGCCTTTTTCTTAACATCCTTAGGTGTTGAAGCATTTTCTTTTTCATCTAAATTCTTTTCACTAGGAAACTCTTCTTTACTCACGGCTAACCTCCTCTATTATTGAAATTTACCGTAATAATCAAGTAACTTCTTGGCTAATTCATTTCTGAAGTATTCTAGAAGCCCTATCATTTGAGAATACGGCATATTTGTTGGCCCAAGTAAAGCTATTGTTCCTTTACCATGGGAGCCGACACTATATTCAGCTGTCAGCAAACTATAATTTTTTAATAAATCATTCGGCAATTCAGATCCTAACTTTACCTTAACTGGGTATTTTTCAGTCTTAGGATCAGCCTTAATATTCATCAAATTAGAAAACAAATTATCTCGATCAATTAATTCATAGAGTGAACGTATATCATTTACATTATTCTCAGTTGTATTGTTCAATAGATTAATTTGTCCATCAACATACATCTGCTCACTAGCCGCATCTTTTAACACGTCTTCAACTAAGCTAAATAATTCGTTAGCATGATCACTACCTAATTCGTTTTTAGCAAGTTCACTTAGCAATGAAACATTAATTTCCTTTAAACTCTTACCAACTAATTGGTCATTAATCATTCGAACCGCTTTTTCAATTTCTTCACCATGAATATTATGTGGTAAAGCATAAACTTGATTTTGGACATTGCCATCACTCGTCACTAGAATTGCCATCACTTGTCTAGAAGACAGGGGAACAATCCTAAAACCTGTAATTTTAACATCCCTACTCTCAGGTCCTTCAGCAAAAGCAGTGTAATTAGTTAAATCAGATAAAATGCGTGCTGCTTCTTGTACGATTTCATTCACCTGATGAAAAGGTCGATCTAATTGTGTCCCAATCGTGTTATAAACAGACTCTGGCAACTGAAGCGGTTCAACTAAATTATCAAGATAATAACGATATCCATCACTTGACGGAATTCTTCCGCTAGAAGAGTGTGTCTTCTCAATTAAGCCTTGATCTTCTAGGACCGCCATTTCATTTCGAATAGTAGCGCTTGATACTTTAATTGGTAACTGCTTCATCACCGTCTTAGAGCCAACAGGCTCATGCGTTTGTGTGAAGTCTGTAATAATTGTTTTTAAAATAAGCTCTTGACGCTCGGTCAACATAATAATCGCCCTCACTTTTAGCACTCGTAATTCTCAGGTGCTAACAATTAATATGATACTATAAATTAGCAGAAAAACAAGAGGAGTGCTAAAATTTCTTCAAATTATTTCAAAAAATAAAAACTGAAGAACTTAGTTCAAAATTGCTAAGTTCTTCAGCTTCTCGTTACGCATTACTTCGTGCTTCTTGTGCAAAATAATGTTCAATTTCTATTTGGTCTTTCTCTAATTGTTTTTTCAATTCTTCAAGGCTGCTAAATTTAATTTCGCCTCTAGTATATTTATACCATTTAATTTTTATTGGCTGATCATAAATATCCTGTTTAAAATTAAATATATATGATTCAATAAAAATTTGTTCAGGTTGGCCAATCGTTACATTATAACCGACACTAGTCATAGATTCATACCACTTTCCAGCTACCTGCGTTTTAGTGGCATATACTCCTATTTTGGGAATTACCTTATGACTAGCCCAAACTAAATTAGCTGTTGGGAAGCCTAATTTATGGCCATTTCTTTTACCATGACCAACGATCCCGCTCATCACATAATGGTGACCCATTAATTGAAAAGCTAATTCCATCTTACCTTCCCTAATTGCCTGTCTAATTTCAGTTGAACCTATTTTTTTACCATTAAAAATCTGCTTAGGCATAACGAAAATTTCAAATCTATCCTTCGCAAATTTTGGTAAATTCTTCATATTAGCAGTCTCTTTAGGACCATATGTATAATCAAATCCAGCTACTACTGTATCTGCATTGAGTTTAATTATTACATTATCTACAAAACTCTGTGCATCTATCTCGCTAAACTTTTTAGTAAATGGCATTACGGCTAGATAATCTACACCTAGTTCTGCCATTTTATCTGCCTTTTCATCTAAAGTTTCTAAATACTTAAAGTCTTTTTTGGCAGCATAAATTTCCTTCGGATGACGATCAAAAGTTAATACTACTAATGGTAATTTCTTTTGATCAGCTATTTTTTTGGCTTTATTGATTAAGCGTTGATGACCTAAATGAACGCCGTCAAAAAAACCTAAGGCTAGAATAGTTTTTGAAGATATGGTATTTTCGCTAACTGGATAAGTTAAATGAATGATTTTCACAACTAATCCCTTCATTTCAGTTATTCATTTTGAATCAACATTAAACTTGGGCGATATAATTTTCCCTTATTCTCATAAATCGCCTTGACTTTTTTATTGTACCTTAATGCGACTTTTTTAGCATCTATTTCTAACGAAATACCTGCTCCATTTTTCACTTTAAGCCATTTTCCTTCACTTAGATCAACTTGAGGATAGTCTTTAAAGAAAGCGTCAATTGGTTGAATCAATTCTGCAGCTTTTTCAGGATTCTCTTCAATTTCACTTAACTTAACGGCCTGAGAAATATCAAAACCTGAGCTAGCTACTCTTCTTAAGTAAGTCATAACTGCTGGGCAATTCATTTTCTCGCCCAAATCATTTACTAAGGATCTAACATATGTACCTTTACTACATTTAATTTTAAAATCAAATTCTTCTTGTCCATCTTTTTCATTGAATGTAGGTTTATTGGTTAAATCATATTGTAAAATATCAACTTTACGTTTTGGTCGCTCTACCTCAATACCTTCTCTAGCATACTCATATAAATGCTTACCATTTACCTTTACGGCTGAGTAAATTGGTGGTACTTGTTCTATTTCCCCTAAAAACTCATTCATATGATTCTGAATATCTTCAGAAGTAAATGCCTTGGTTAACTTGGTCTTTTTCAAAACTGTGCCAGTTGAATCATAACTGTCAGTGGCATATCCAAAAAGGCCACTACCAATATATTCTTTAGGTCTAGTATGCATAAGTTCAATCAGTTTAGTTGCTTGTCCAATTGCAATAGGTAATACACCTGTTACCTCGGGGTCAAGTGTACCCGCATGTCCAATTTTTCGGATATGCAGAGCTTTGCGTAAATGATAAACTACATCAGCACTAGTCATCCCTTTATCTTTATCGATAACTAAAATTCCATTTAACATAAATAATCCTTTTCTATCTAAACGAAAAAAGCGCCTAAACGGCGCTTTTTTTATTTACTTGCCCGTTCAGCATCTTGCTTTTTAACTTCTGCAATTAAACGGTCAATTTTACTACCATATTTTACTGAATTGTCTCGTTTAAAAATTAATTCAGGAACTTTATAAACGGTTAAAGTTTGTCCTAATAAGTGACGCATCATACCTTTAGCCTTTTCTAGTCCTTCTTGAACTTCTTTTTCCTTATCGGCATTTTCAGTTAAAAGACTATAGTAAACAGTTGCATATGAAAGATCATTCGTACATTCCACTGCAGTGATAGTTACTTCACTCAAACGAGGATCACGAATATTCTTTTGTAAAATTTTGGTTAATTCACGAAGAATTTCTCCTTCAACACGACCAATTCTATGCTTCATGTTTGCCTCCTAAAAATTATTACTTAGGTTCAACTTGTTGCATTTCGTAAACTTCGAATTCGTCGCCGACTTTAATATCGTTGTAGTCTTTGATAGTTAAACCACAATCGTTACCTTGCTTAACTTCTTTGGCATCATCTTTAAATCTCTTAAGTGAAGCAATTTCACCATCGTATTTAACAATACCATCACGAATAACTCTAATTTTGGCGTTATTCTTAACCAATCCCTTATCAACAAAGGAACCAGCAATAGTACCAACCTTAGATACTTTCCAAGTTTCACGAACAGTAAGGTTACCGATAACCTTTTCTTCGTAAGTTGGTTCAAGCATACCCTTCATGGCTGCAGTCACATCATCAATTGCCTTGTAGATGATACTGTACAAACGAATGTCGACGCCTTCAGTTTCAGCTTGACTCTTAGCAGTTGCAGTTGGACGAACATTAAATCCAATGATAAATGCATTAGAAGCACCGGCTAAGGTTACGTCTGACTCATTAATAGCACCTACACCTGAGTGAATGATGTTAACACGAACGCCTTCAACTTCAATCTTTTCAAGAGATTGTTGCAAAGCTTCAACAGAACCTTGAACATCAGCCTTCAAGACAATGTCAACTTCCTTCATATTCTCCTTCTTCATAGTATCGAAGAGGTTATCGAGAGTGACATGTTGAACATTTTCACGAGACTTTTGCAAAGCTTGTTGTGCTCTAGCTTCACCAACTGAACGTGCTGTCTTTTCATCCTTAAATTCAACTAATTTATCAGCTGATTCTGGAACGTCATTCAAACCAGTAATTTCAACTGGTTCAGATGGAGTAGCCTTTTTAACTTGACGACCACGATCGTTAGTCATAGTACGAACACGGCCAAAAGTATCACCAACAACAATTGGATCACCAACATTTAAAGTACCTTGTTGAATCAAAACGTCGGCTACTGGTCCACGACCACGTGATAAGCGAGCTTCAATTACAGTACCAATTGCCATTTCTGTTGGGTTAGCCTTAAGTTCCATCACATCAGCTTGAAGCAAGATCATTTGTAATAAATCATCAACATTTTGACCAGTCTTAGCTGAGATATTTACAAAGATGGTGTCACCACCGTAATCTTCAGGAATTAAATTATATTTCATCAATTCTTCAGTTACGTGTTGTGGGTTAGCACCTGGCTTATCCATCTTGTTAATTGCTACAATAATTGGAACATTGGCGCTCTTAGCGTGGTCAATAGCTTCAACAGTCTGTGGCATAACACCATCATCGGCTGCAACAACTAAGACAACAATATCAGTAATTTCAGCACCACGTGCACGCATGTTTGAGAAGGCTGCGTGTCCAGGAGTATCTAGGAAAGTAATCAAGCGGTCATCAAGACGAACTTGGTAAGCACCGATCTTCTGGGTAATACCACCAGCTTCATGAGCTGAAACATGGGTATGACGCAAACGGTCAAGCAAAGTAGTTTTACCATGGTCAACGTGCCCCATAATAGTAACTACAGGTGGACGCTTAACTTGATTCTTAGACTTCTTAGAAGCTTCCATTCTCTTGTCATAAAGAGTATCAATATCAGAAATATCTTCATGAACCTTTTGCTTAGCATTAATACCGTATTCAGCTGCTAATAATTCGATGGTATCCTTATCCAAAGATTGGTTTTGGTTAGTCATCACACCAAGCATGAATAATTTCTTAACAATTTCAGCTGGTTCACGGTGAATCAACTTACCAATGTCTTGAGCGTTCATACCTTCTTCATATATTAAAGTTTCTGGTAATGGACGTTCCTTACGCTTAGTAGGTTGCTTCTTTGGCTTTTGTTCTTGTTGACGTTTCTTATTCTTACGACGTTTTCTTTCTGAACGATCAGAATGTTCATTATGATTATTAAAGAATTGGTTCTTACCTTTACGTCCTGGCTTACCCATATTCTTACCGCGACCATTGCCACGTTTTTCATCTTTAGGAGGCTCAGGAATAGAAACCTTCACTGCAGGCTTATCATTTGTTGAAGGTTGATTCTTCTTCAAACGTGCTGGAGATGGTTTCAAAATCTTTGGACCAATAATTTTTTTCTCTACTGATTCTGACTTCTTAGTATTGTTTTCTTTGTTAGTTTTCTTCTTATTATTCACTGGTTGTTCTTTTTTCGGATGTCTCAATTGTTCGTGATATTCTTTTTTAGCTTTTTGTGCTTCTCGATTAAGCAGGCCTTCCTCTGCACGTTGCTTTTGCTTAAATTGTTGCAACAAAGCAGCTGCTTTTGGCTTACCTGAATTTGAGTTATGATCGCGATCATTTCTATTTTTGCGATTGCGATCATTATTATTTTGACGACGCTTATTGTTACGTCTTCTAGGCTTCTTTGAACCTGCATTATCTTCTTGTTTCTTTTCGTTCTTACGAATAGAAGAAACAGAGATCTTTATTTTATTGTTTTTCTCAGCGGGAGCGGAGTTTTGGAAACTACCTTTTAATTTTGCAACTTGTGCATCATCTATTGATGACATATGGTTCTTTATATCGAAGCCCAATTCCTTTGCTTTTTGGACTACAACTTTATTATCGACGCCCACTTCTTTTGCGACTTCATAAATTCTTTTCTTTGCCATCCAATCACACTCCTTCATTTATTTTTTTAATCAATGCCTTGGTAAAACCGACATCGGTTAATCCTAAAACTTTACGTTTTTTGCTGATAGCTTTGGAAAGCTCATCAGCTGAAAATAAGTTTATTATAGGAACATTAACTTTTCTGGCAGCACGATCAACTTTTTCAGCGGTGTTGTCTTGAACGTCACACGCCATGATGACCGCGGTGATTTTTCCTTTGTTAAGCTTGGCAATCACAGTTTCTGTCCCAGTAATTAATTTACCAGCTCGCTGTGCTAAACCTAACAAATTAATCGCTTTTTGTCTATTTTGCAAACTTATTTATCACCAAACAATTCTTTTCTTGCTTTTTGATGATCAACATATGAATAAAGCTCGTCATAAAAACTATCTGGAACCTTAGCCCCTAAGCTACGATCTAAAATATGCTTTTCTTTAGCGGCTTTAATCTTGGTTGGATCAAGTGAAACATATGCGCCGCGTCCTGCTTTTTTGCCAGTAGGATCAACAGCAATATTCTTTTCTTTATCGATTACGACACGTACCAACTCTTTTTTAGGTTGCATAGTGTCGGTTAATAAATCCTTCCGCATTGGGATTTTTCTTTTTTTCAAAAAATCACCTATTCTTCAGTATTATCTTCGCTTGAACTTTCTTCTACCTGTGTAGCTGCTTCATCTGTATCAACTGAACTATCCTCATCAGATTCAGTATCAGCAGATTTGGCTGCAGTGTCTGACTCTTCATCAACAAATTCTACTTCAGATTCTGGACGAATATCAATCTTATAGCCTGTTAAGCGAGCAGCAAGACGTACATTTTGTCCCTTCTTACCAATGGCAAGTGACAATTGGTAATCTGGAACAATTACTAACGCACTCTTTTCTTCTTCATTATCACCAAATTGAACAGCAATTACTTCTGCTGGATTCAATGCATTAGCAATAAAGTCAGAAGGATCTTCTTCGTACTTAACGACATCAATATTTTCGCCACCAAGTTCATTAACAACATTTTGAACACGGGCACCCTTTTGACCTACACAAGTACCAACTGGATCAATGTTAGGGTCATTTGACTTAACAGCCATCTTAGTACGGTCGCCAGCTTCACGGGCAATTGATACAATTTCAACAGTTCCATCATAAATTTCAGGAACTTCTTGTTCAAATAATCGCTTGACAACATCAGGTGCAGTTCTTGAAACAACGATTTGTGCACCCTTAGAATCTGAGCCAACATGAGTTACAAGTACACGAATTTGATCTTGTGGGTTGTAAACTTCATTTGGCATTTGGTCACGTTGAGGCATCACAGCTTCAACATTGCCAATATTAACATATACAAAACGATTATCACGTCGTTCAACAGTACCTGTAACTAATTCATCTTCATATTGAGAATATTCGTCAATAATATGACTTCTTTCTGCTTCACGAAGCCGTTGCATAATAACTTGCTTAGCAGTTTGAGCAGCAATTCGACCAAAGTTCTTTGGTGTAACTTCAAATCGAATTTCATCCCCAACTTCATAAGCACGATTAATTGCCAAGGCGTCTTTCAAACTAACTTCAAGACGGTCATCTTGTACTTCATCAACGACTGTCTTAACAGCCATTACCTTGAAGTTACCTCTTCTTTCATCGAAGTCAACTTCAACGTTTTGTGCTTGATTATAATTTTTCTTGTATGCAGCTACCAAAGCGGCCTTGATTGCATCAACAATAACATCTTGTTTAATGCCCTTGGTCTTTTCCAAGGTAGCAAACGCTTCTAGCATTTCTTTAGACATAAGTTTTTGATCAACCTTTCTAAAATTCAATTGCAAAACGAATCTTTGCAATTAACTTACGAGGGATAGTTAATTTCTTTCGTCTTGTTTTATCTTTTACTTCTAATACAATCTCATCATTATTATAGGATTTAAGCGTACCTTCATACACTTTTTTGTCCTCAATTTTTTGATAAAGACCAATATGAACATAATCATTCAGTGCTCTCTCCCAATCAGCTTCAGTCTTAATAGGGCGTTCAGCACCTGGAGATGATAACTCTAAAACATATGGATCAGGAAGCGGATCAGGATCAATTGTATCAAGTTTTTCAGAAACCAATTCACTTAAAGCCGCAATTTCATCGATATCGATACCATTGGGCTGACGATCAACATAAATTCGTAAATAGTTTTGACCTTTTTCCTTAACGTATTCCATATCAACTAACATGTCGCCATGCTCGTCAATAATTGTTTCGACAACTGGACGAACAAGATCTATAACTTTAGACAAAAAATTTCCTCCGTAATAAAAAGAGTGAGCATTACTGCTCACTCGAATTTACCTATTCGAACTTCTCTATTAGTATACCATGTTTTACATAACAATGTAATAATAACTCCTAGAAAAGTGATAATTGATTTTCATCGGGCATACCTTCCAGTACGCCATTGTCTTCGAAATAATTCATGATTGTTTGTGAAACTTTGCCGCGTTTTGCTAAATCTTCTTTAGATAAGAATTTCTTTTCAGCACGCGCAGCGACAATTTGCTTAGCCGCATTGTCACCTAAACCAGGAACCGCATTAAATGGTGCCAAAATAGTATGCTTATCTAAAATCTTGAAATCCGTAGCTTCTGATTGATCAATATCAACCATTTTAATTTTAATGCCGCGTTCAAGACATTCGTTAGCAATTTCCAAAACTGTCAATAAACTTTTATCTTTGGCTGAAGCATCGTTCCCTTTATCTTGAATTTCTTTCATTGCAGCTTTAACAGTGTTTTTACCATGACTCATTGCAACTAAATCAAATAAATCAGCACGCACTGAGAAATAAGCAGTGTAATAAATTTCTGGGTAATATACTTTAAACCAGGCGATACGTAAAGCCATTAAAATATAAGCAGTGGCGTGAGCTTTAGGGAACATGTACTTAATCTTTAAACAAGAAGGAATATACCAATCAGGAATATTTTTATTCTTCTTCAAAATTGCCATATTTTCATCACTAATACCACGTCCGTGACGAACAGACTCCATAGTTGAAAAGGCAACTTCTGGTTTAACTCCCCAGTGAATCAAGTCCATCATAATGTTATCACGACAACCAATAACATCCTTTAATTTGCAAGTACCGTTATTGACTAAATCTTCTGCATTTCCTAACCATACATCGGTACCATGTGACAAACCAGAAATCTGCAATAATTCCGCAAAAGTTGTTGGTTTAGTTTCTTCAAGCATCCCTCTAACGAAACGCGTACCAAATTCTGGTACTCCCAAAGTACCTGTTTGTGAACCAATTTGTTCAGGAGTAACTCCTAAAGCCTTAGTACTTGAGAATAATGACATAACACCTGGATCATCTGGTGGAATAGTCAGTGGATCGATTCCTGACAGGTCCTGCAAGTGACGAATCATGGTTGGATCATCGTGACCCAGAATATCAAACTTCAAAATATTATCGTGAATTGAGTGGAAGTCGTAGTGTGTAATTAACCATGCTGCATTAACATCATCAGCTGGATAAGATACAGGAGTAAAATCATAAATATCCATGTCATCAGGAACTACAACAATACCAGCAGGGTGCTGACCTGTAGTTCTTTTTACTCCACGAATACCACTAGCCAGGCGATCCAATTCCGCATTTCTAGCTTTCAAATCACGCTCTTCATCAAAGTGTTTTGCATAACCATATGCAGTCTTATCTGCAACCGTCGCAATAGTTCCGGCACGATAAGAATTATCTGGACCGAACATTACTCGAATAAAGTTATGCGCAACTGGTTGATAGTCTCCTGAGAAGTTCAAATCGATATCAGGAACTTTATCCCCATGGAAGCCTAGGAAAGTCGCAAACGGAATATCCTGTCCATCTTTAACTAAAGGCGTTCCACATTTTGGACAATCCTTATCAGGTAAGTCAAATCCAGAACCATATTCACCATTTTCAAAGAATTGCGAATATTTACACTTAGGACAACGATAATGTGGTGCAAGTGGATTAACTTCTGTAATTCCTGACATAGTAGCTACCAGACTGGAACCTACAGAACCACGAGAACCTACCAAGTAACCATCTTTATTTGACTTGGCCACCAGACGTTGAGAAATCAAGTAAATAACCGCATATCCATTAGAAATAATAGAATTTAATTCTAGATCAATTCTGTCTTTTACGATTTTAGGCAACGGCTTGCCATAAAGTTCATACGCCTTATCATAAGTTAACTTTTTCATTTCTTCATCAGCGTGTTCAATATGAGGTGGATATAATCCATCCTTAATTGGCCGAATCTCAGAAATTTCATCAGCAATCTTATTTGTATTATCAATAACGATTTCTTTGGCTACATCTTCACCTAAGAAACTAAATGCATCAAGCATTTCCTGAGTTGAATAAAAATGCAAATCAGGTTGCGGTTTATTTCTATTTGGATTAGATCGTTGCGCTGAAATTAAAATAGTTCGGTAAATAGCATCATGTGGTTCAACATAGTGTGCATCTCCTGTTGCAACAACAGGCTTATTCAATTCTTTACCTAACTTATAAATATTCCCAATAATTTCTTCAAGTTGTGCTTCATCTTTAATTAATCCATCCTCGATTAATTGAGAATAATTTGCAGGAGGTTGTACTTCCAAAAAGTCATAAAACTTAGCTTTTTCTCTAGCCTCGTCATAACCTTTCTGCATCATTGCTACAAAGACATCACCTTGCCAACAACCTGAGCCATAAAACAGACCTTCATGCAAACGAGCTAAATCTGATTTAGGAGTACGCGGAATTCGATAAAAGTCTTTCGTACTTGCTATTGAAACTAGTTTGTATAAATTCTTTAATCCCTTTTGATCTTTAGCCAAAACCGTCATGTGAGATGGTCGAGCTCGCTTATAAACCTCACCATGTGCAGCATAACCATTTAAGTTATTCAAATTATCTTCATTATATTTTTTCTTAAATGCATCTAGCAGCTTATACATTAAGTAACCAGTTGCTTCCGCATCTTGATTAGCTCTATGGTGATGTTCCAAGGAAACATTATATTTTTTGGCTAATGAATCCAAAGTATGACGGTTCTGTTCAGGGTGAAGCAAACGAGAAACTTCTAGTGTATCGACAACTGGTTGTGTGATTTCACTAAGACCAGCTCTTCTTAAAGCGGCATTAACAAAGCCGACATCAAATTGAACATTGTGTCCACATAAAGGACGATCACCATAAAAGTCTTGGAATTGCTTAATAACTACATCTTCATCATCAGCAGCACTAACCATCTCATCCGTAATTGAAGTTAAATTAATGGTTTGTTCACTCAAAGGATGGTGTGGGTTAATGAATTTATCAAAACGTTCAATAACTTCACCGTTTTTCATCTTAACAGCACCAATTTCAATAATAGTGTCATAAACAGATGAAAGACCAGTAGTTTCAACGTCGAAAATAACAAATTCACGATCTTCATAAGTCATTGGAGCTGGATTGATAACCAATAATGCATGGTCATCTATCATATTCGCTTCAACACCATATAAGATTTTTGTGCCTGTAGCTTTACCTGTACTATAAGCTTCTGGGAAGGACTGAACATCACCATGATCTGTAATAGCGATAGCCTTCTGACCAAATTTTTTAGCAGTTTTAATAAAATCACTTGGTGCATTAGTTGCATCTAATTGACTCATATTAGTGTGCAAATGAAGTTCTACTCTCTTTTGCTCACCCTCATATTTTTCCGTTCGTCCGATATGTTCAACTGTTTCAAAGCTGCTAATGTTGAATACTACATCATGTACCCATTGATCATCGATTGCTGAACCTTGCATTTTAGCCCAAGTACCAGGCTTAATTGCAGCCATTTGCTCAATTTGTTCCTTATTTGAAGCAAATTTCTTAAACGCAATTGAATCACTATAGTCAGTAATTTCACCTGTAAAAATTACTGAACCGTTTTTCAATTCTCTACTTTCAATATTGAAAATATTACCTTCAATTACAACATTTCGAGTACCATCTTCAACATCTTGAATTTGCGTAATCGGAGCATTTTCATCTAGTTTTCGATTGCCATAACTAGTACGCTTGGTTTGGTACTGCTGCTTTGGTTTAGGCTTCGGCTTTTCCGGAGTATTGTTAAAAGCCTCCTGCATACTTTTTTCATGTTCATGCTGAAGCTCTTGCAAACTTTCTAAACTGTTTTGTAAATTAGTTTGATCGACTTCGGTTATAAATTTTAAATTAAAGAAACCAAAGTCACGCATCTCTTCAGCCAAATCATCTAAAGCCTTTTGTTCGATTAATCCATCAATTACATTGTTATCTACTGGAATAACCCAACGACCATTTTCTTTTTTAGGTTTTTGTCCAGCTAAAAATTCTCTAGCGACGGGAGATAAAGTATTTGAATTCTGTACCGCATAATGCCAGTAATCTGGCAAGTATTGATCAGAACCATCACCTGTACCAACAAAAAATCTTACATTTACAAATGCTGAAAAAGTTTCTTCTATTGCTTTTCTTAATGCTACATAAGTGTCATATTTCAAAGGAGTATCAAAAAAAACATGGATATCCCACCTATGTTCTTTAGCGTAAACATCCACGTTTTCAACCTTTCCCTTTTGAAGAAGATCATTATCTTCAAAACTATCAGGGAAATGAACTTGTTTGAGCAATTTTAAGAAAAGATCATTTTTATTTGCCACAAAAATTATCCTAACTCTTGATTTACAAACTTATCTAATTCATCAATTGACATTTCGGTTGCCTTATCATCAGTAGGTCTCTTAACCTCAACGATACCATCAGCAGCCTTCTTACCAACCGTAATTCTAATAGGTGCACCGACTAAATCTGCATCTGCGAACTTAACACCAGCACGTTCCTTACGGTCATCGTATAAAACATCATACTTTTCACTGAACCTCTTTTCAAGTTTTTCAGCTAATTCGGTTTGATCTTCTTTATTCATTTTCATTTGAACAATGTGAATTGCAAATGGTGCAATTTCTTTTGGCCAAGCAACACCGTGTTCAGTCAAGTGTTGTTCTACAGCTGCTGAAAGCATTCTGGTAACACCAATACCATATGAACCCATGATAACAGGCTTAGCCTTACCATTTTGATCCAAGAAATCAGCACCCATAGTCTTAGTGTAATAAGTTCCAAGCTTGAAAATATGACCAACTTCGATTGATGTTGTGAACTTAAGTGGCAAATGATCAACAGGATCTGGTTCGCCTTCGTTTGCTGTTCTAATGTCAGCAAATTCATCAACCTTAAAATCACGACCCAAGTTAGCATTTTCAAATTGGTAATCAGTTTCACCAGCGCCAACGACTACGTTGTAAAGATTCTTAACAGTTTCGTCTGCAATAATCTTGTCAGCCCAATCAGCATTAACAGGACCAACGCCGCCCTTTTCACTACCAGTAATTTCTTTCAAATCAGCAGTGTCTGCTTCATGGACTTCATCAGCGTCAAGAACATGTCCAAGTTTTACTTCATTGATTTGCTTATCGCCACGAATTAAAACCAAAACTTTTTGATCATCCGCAATATAAAGAATACTCTTAACAATTCTAGTTGCTGGAACATTCAAGAACTTAGCTAATTTTTCGATTGTATCACAATCTGGAGTTGCTACTTTAGTAAGTTCCTTGGCATCTTCTGGTTCTTGTTTAAAGGTATCAATACTCTTAGCCATTTCAAGGTTAGCAGCATATGTTCCCTTTTCATTAGTAGCAATAGTATCTTCACCAATAGCAGCTGGTGCTTGGAATTCAGTTGAGTTTTTACCACCCATTGTACCTGAGTCAGCAATTACTGGGTGTACAGTAACACCGGCACGCTTAAAGATTCGCTTATATGCACTCTTTTGATCATCAAATTGCTCATCTAATTGATCACGAGTTGCGGCAAAACTATAACCATCAAGCATGACAAATTCACGACCACGGAGTAAACCGAAACGAGGACGATTTTCATCACGGAATTTAGTTTGAATTTGGTACAAAGCTAATGGCATTTGCTTATAACTCTTAAGGTTCTTAGCAATAATTTCAGTAAAAGTCTCTTCATGGGTAGGTCCAAGCAAACTTTCACGGCCATGGCGATCCTTCAATTTGAACATTTCAGCGCCGTACTTCTTGTAACGACCTGATTCTTGCCATAAAGTAGCTGGTAATAAATGAGGCATGATCATTTCAGGAACATTGATTTTTTCCATTTCATCTTCAATAATTCCTTCAGCCTTACGTAATACACGATAACCTAATGGAAGATAAGCATAAACACCAGCAGTAACCTGACGAATATATCCCCCTCTAATCATCAACTTGTGGCTTTCTGCCACAGCATCTGATGGAGCTTCCTTTAAAGTTGGCATAAAAAATTTTGATTGACGCATTACTTTCTCCTAAAGTAAAAACAAAACTAACTATTATTAATTATTTTATAAAATAGCGATAAATGTCATTGCCTGTAACTGCAATAATTAATACTAATAATAAACCAAAGCCAATTAATTCAACAATTGCCTCATGTTCTTCTGAAATTGGTTTACCACGAACTAATTCAATTAAGTTCAATAAAAGTTTACCACCATCTAAACCTGGAATTGGAATTAAATTAACAATTCCCAAATTAATTGAGATCATTGCTAAAAAGGCTAATACATATGTAAAGCCCATTTGTGAAACTTGCGAAGTTTGAGAGTAAATTCCTACAGGACCAGATAATTTATTAAGACTAAAATGTCTAAATAAGTTACCTACTGCATTAAAAATCAAACCGGTTGTAGAAACAGCCGTATCCCAACCTCTTTTTAATTTTACGCCAGCATTTTCATTACTTTTAGCAACAATACCTATTTGATAAATTTTTTGCTTCTGAATTCGATGAGCCTTTGGTTTAACTATTACAGTTTTAGTAGAGCCATCTTTACTTAATTCAAATTTAAGACTCTTACCTTTGCTTTGATTAACTTTTTCAGTTACCTGTTCAAAGCTATTAATCTTTTGACCATTAACCGCTACAATTCGATCACCTGGTTCAATTTTAGCAATCTGAGCAGGTGAACCATTCGTAGTAGATTGAATAGTAGTTGTGGCTGGACCTGGCACCGTAAATGTCCAGATTAAGAACACAACAAAACCTAATACAATATTCATAAAAGGACCAGCAAAATTAGTTGCTAACTTTTGCCAGACCTTTGCTTCATTAAATTGAGTATCACGAGGTGCAATGATTAATTCGGTACCATTTTTTTCAATGATAGTTGCATCATGATTAACATGGTAAGTTACCGGTTTATTTTCATCGCCATTCTCATAGCCTTCAATTACTAAATTATCTACTAAATCTGCCTTAGTAACTTGAACGGGAATACCCTCTATTGGCATGTCAGATTCAGAAGCATCTATTCTAACCACTTCATCCTGATCATTTAACTGCAAAATTACAGTCATGCCCGGATCTAATTTGCTTTCATCATCAGATCCTGCTAATCGAACATAACCACCAAGTGGTAGCCACCTGATAGTATAAGTAGTAGGATTTCTTCTAATCTGAAATAACTTAGGTCCCATACCAATTGAGAATTCTCGCACAAGTATACCTGACTTTTTGGCTACAATAAAATGTCCAAATTCATGGACAAAAACTAATAAGCCAAAAACGATTAAAAAGATTAGTATACCTTTCAATAAAATTCTCCTAGTGAACAATACCTAAGATAGCAGCTACTACGGGTAAAACAAATAACATACTATCAAATCGGTCTAAAATACCACCATGTCCTGGTAAAATTTTACCAGAGTCTTTAACACCGTAGAAACGCTTATATGCTGACTCAACTAGGTCACCCATTTGACCTACAATTGAAAGGAAGAATGCCAAAATTACCATAGTTAATTCGGAAACTCCAAAAACAATGTTAAAGTGACTCAAAATTGCTAGGTAAATTGCACTACAAATCAATGCACAAATAACGGCACCAATTGATCCTTCCCAAGTTTTATTAGGGCTAATTACTGGCCATAACTTATGTTTACCAATCTTACGACCGATCATGTAAGCACCAATATCAGTTGACCAAACAACTACGAACACGTAACCCAATAAAGCTAAACCATTTTGCGGGTAAGCTCTAATGGCTGCCATGTAGTGGAAGCCAATCCCTATATAAAGTGATGCCAAGATGTAAACACCAACATCATCGAAAGTAGTCTTATTTTTAGAAAGTACTGTCCAGGTTAAGAACAGCATAACAATTCCAAAGAATACTCCGAATTTGGTTATATTAGGTGGGAATGCCTTAAAAAATGCATCCGGCACTGTCCATGTCAAAGTTGCAAGCAATGCTAGCAAGAAATCAAATGAGACCAAAATCTGTTTTTTCATTAAAAAGATCTCACTAATGCCGACTGCAGCAAATAATACAGTCAACCAATCCATCCAAAGGCCACCTGCAAGCACAATTGGAATAAATAAAATCAAGGCAATAACTGCCGTAATTACACGTTGTTTCATATTTAACTATCCGATTCGTCTACCTTACCAAAGCGCCGATTACGGTGCTTAAAATCATTTACAAATTTTCTTAAATCATCTTCATCAAAATCTGGCCAATTTTTATCACTAAAAGCCAACTCTGAATAAGCTAATTGCCACAATAAGAAATTAGATATTCTTTGTTCTCCTGATGTCCTAATTAACAGGTCAGGATCTTGATACTTGCCAAAATTTTTGGTCATCAAGTGCTGGGAGATCATTTTCTCGGTAATGTCTTCACTTTTTAGTGCACCAGCTTCAATCATGCCACCTAATTCTTTCATTGCAGTCGTTATTTCTCTTCTAGAGCCATAATTAAAAGCGAAATTAAGAATTAAGCCAGTATTATGAGCAGTTTCTGACATTGCTCGTTGTACTATTTTATAAGTCTTTTCTGGCAATTCGTCTAAGTAACCCATAATGTTTACTTTAACGTTATTTTCCATCAAAGTCGGCATGTATTTGTCGAAAAAGCGCACGGGAAGATTCATTAAATAAGCTACTTCTTCTTTAGGTCTAGCCCAGTTTTCAGTAGAAAAAGCATATAAAGTTAGCACTTTAATTCCTAACTTATTAGCCGCTAGGGTAATTCGCTCAACATTATCCATGCCTTCACGATGTCCTACAAAACGAGGCTTGTGCCTTTTCTTAGCCCAGCGTCCATTACCATCCATGATAATGGCTAAATGATTTAATTCATTATCCGTCTTGCTCATGCTTAACCTTGAGTAATTTCCTTACGCTTTTCATCAGCAAGTTGATCAATCTTTTTAGTAGAATCATCAGTTACCTTTTGAACTTGCTTTTCTAAATTGCGTTGTTCATCTTCAGTAATATTGCCGTCTTTTTGTTCTTTCTTCAAAGCGTCCATAGCTTCGCGACGAACATTTCTAACGGCGATTTTAGCATCCTCAGCGTATTTTCCAACTTCTTTGGCGATTTCTTCTCTTCTTTCACCAGTAAGTTGAGGAATAACTAATCTAATAACCTTACCATCATTGGCTGGAGTTAAGCCTAAATTAGAGGCTAAAAGAGCATGTTCAATATCATCCAAACTATTTTGATCATATGGAGTAATAAGCAAAACACGTGGTTCTGGAATAGTAATACTTGACATTTGAGTCAATGGAGTAGGTGCACCATAATATTCAACTTGAACATTGTCAAGAAGAGCAGCATTGGCTACACCGGCACGAATTGAAGCTAATCTCTTTTGATAAACCTTAATAGATTTATCCATGTTATCTTGTGCTTTTTTAATAGTTTCGTTATTCATTATTTGTCACCTCTAATAACAGTACCAATATTTTCACCCATAACAACCTTCTTAATGTTGCCTGGAGTATTAACGTTAAATACAATTAATGGAATTTCAGTATCCATTGAAAGTGAACTTGCAGTTCTATCCATAACCTTCAAGTCTTTTGAAATCAAATCAAGTTGAGTTAATTCAGTAAACTTAGTAGCTGTTGGATCAGTCTTAGGATCAGCTGAGTAAACACCATCTACACCATTCTTGGCCATCAAAATTACATCAGCGCCAATTTCAGCAGCACGAAGAGCAGCAGTAGTATCAGTTGAGAAGTATGGGTTACCTGTACCACCACCAAAAATAACTACGCGCCCCTTTTCAAGATGACGGAGTGCTCTTCTTCTAATATAAGGTTCAGCAATTTGTCTCATTTCAATTGAAGTTTGCATTCTAGTAGGAACACCAACTTTTTCAAGACCATCTTGTAATGCTAATCCATTCATAATGGTAGCAAGCATACCCATGTAATCGGCTTGTGCACGTTCCATGCCTAACTTAGCACCGGTTTCACCGCGCCACATATTACCGCCACCACATACGATGCCGATTTCAACACCTAAATCATGAACAGATTTAATTTCTTTAGCTAAATGACCAATTACAGTTGGATTAATTCCATTTCCCTTATCACCTGCTAAAGCTTCACCTGATATTTTTAAAATGATACGTTTATATTTAACTTGACTCATAGTGACCTCCTCTAATAGCTTTAATCATTCTACCATATCTAACTCAACAATGTCTTGATAGTAAAAACAATCATAATAAAAAATAAAAAGGAGAAGCACTTAATGTACTCCTCCTTTCTATCATAATGTAATTTTTAAATTACTTCATTTGTTCGCGAACTTCAGCAGCAAAGTCTTCTTGCTTCTTTTCGATACCTTCACCAACTTCGAAACGTTGGAAAGCAACTAACTTAGCGCCTTTATCCTTCAAGAATTCGCCAACAGTCTTGCTATCATCCATGATGTAGTCTTGTGATAAGACTGCAAATTGCTTATCTACTTGAGTGTTATCATCGATAAAGCGTTGCATCTTACCAGGGATAATTCTGTCCCAGATCTTTTCTGGCTTGCCTTCTTCTTTAAGTTCAGCCTTAATGTCTTCCTTAGCCTTAGCTAAAACATCATCAGTTAATTGCTTTTCTGAACCATAAACAAGGTGTGGCAATGGCTTCTTGTGTACCAATGCACGACTTTCATTATCTTGATCAATCTTGTGGTTCATTACAGCTAATTGATCAGTAATAAATTGATCATCTAATTCGTCAGGTGAGATAACCTTTGGCTTCATAGCTGCAATGTGCATTGCCAAGTGCTTAGCAGTAGCTGCATCGGCACCTTCTAAAACGGTAATAACACCGATTTGGCCACCATTGTGTTGGTAAGCACCAAATTCTTGATCATCATTCTTCTTTTCCAAAGCGAAGCGACGTAAAACAATCTTTTCACCAATGGTAGCAGTTGCATTAACGAATGCTTGATCTAAAGTTGAACCATCGTCCATCTTTAATTCCTTAGCTGCTTCCATATCAGCAGGTTGACCTTCAGCAATGGTCTTAGTTGCGTCCTTTACTAAGTTAACAAACTTATCATTTGAAGAAACAAAGTCAGTTTCTGAGTTAACTTCGGTGATAGCTGCTACATTACCATTAACGTAAACACCAGTCAAGCCTTCAGCTGCAACACGGTCAGCCTTCTTAGCAGCCTTAGCCATACCCTTATCACGAAGATATTGGATAGCCTTGTCCATGTCACCTTCAACTTCTACCAATGCCTTCTTAGCGTCCATAACGCCAGCACCAGTACGTTCACGTAATTCTTTAACTAATTTTGCAGTAATTTGTGCCATTAATAGATCCTCCTACGGAACTAACAGTAAAAACTAGTCTTCTGGATTTTCTTCAGCGCTAACGATTTCTTCTGAACCATCAGCATTTTCCTTAAAGTCAACCTCAACAGATTCGTCATCTTGACCTTGCTTACCTTCAACGATAGCGTCAGCCATAGCACCAGCGATTAAGCGGATAGCACGAATAGCGTCATCGTTTGATGGGATAACTACGTCAATTGGATCTGGATCAGTGTTAGTGTCCACCATAGCTACAACTGGGATACCCAAAATGTTTGCTTCGTGAACAGCGATCTTTTCCTTCTTAGGGTCTACTACGAACAATACATCTGGGATTCTTGGCATATCTTCGATACCACCTAAGAATCTTTCAAGCTTGTCCATTTCCTTAGTTAAAAGTGCAACTTCCTTCTTTGGAAGAACATCAAAGGTACCGTCTTGTGACATTTCCTTTAATTGCTTTAATCTCTTAACACGGCTTTGGATAGTAGTCCAGTTAGTCAAAGTACCACCTAACCAACGTTGGTTTACGTAGTATTGACCTGCACGAGTTGCTTCTTCAGCAATTGAGTCTTGAGCTTGCTTCTTAGTACCTACAAATAAGAATACGCCACCGTCTTCGGCAACAGCCTTCATAAAGTTGTAAGCATCATCTAACATCTTGATAGTCTTTTGCAAGTCAATGATGTAGATACCATTTCTTTGAGTAAAAATGTAAGGAGCCATCTTTGGGTTCCATCTTCTAGTTTGGTGACCAAAGTGGACACCAGCTTCAAGCAATTGCTTCATTGTAACAACGTCTGCCATATTTATATTCCTCCTATGGTTTTATATCCTCTCAAGCGTTCATTTCATCATCAAACCACTACCTAGGGCACCACGATGATGATCGCTCTTGATGTGTTTTAAAAATTATATGCTAACACAGCATACTCGCCTATTTTACAAAAAATAATTTTATTTTTCAAGCTAAAAATTAATATTATGCTCTCTTAAAAAATTTTCTTTCCAAGCGCGTGAATGGTGCTTAAACCAATACTCTCTTTTTAAAGCTAATCTTTTATCGTCAAATTGCTCATGGTAAATCATACGAACTGGTCGCCTAGATTTGGTGTATTTAGCGCCTTTGCCAGAATTATGCATTTTCAGGCGATGATCTAAATCATTAGTAAAGCCACCATAAAAACTACCATCATTACAAAGCAAAACGTAAAAATAGTATTTACCTCGGGCGTCATGTTTAGCTTTATCTTCAGGGGTCTCTCGAACTATTCTTTGAATTAATGGCTTAAATTCATCATTTTTGTCATGAACTTCGATTGCATCCCTAAGTTCAGTTCCATCTGTCCCAGTGTGCTTTACGGCTTCAACGATAATTAAATTTGCATCATCTCCGCGGTGAGACACAAATGGTTGCACTAATTTTACACTCAAATCATGCTTCATGCAGTAGTAACAAATCTCGCCTAATCGCTCAGGTCGATGCACCATAAACATCTTCCCCTTCATTTTTAATAAGCCACTGGCAACTTCAATAATTTGCTCTAAATTAATTAACAATTCATGACGAGCAATTGCTTTTTTTCTATCTGGGTTTACCTCATGCCCTTCAGGGGCCTTAAAGTAAGGTGGGTTAACTGTTACTACATCGTAGCTATCCTTACGCAAAAATTTTGCGGCATTCAGTACATTATCCTTATACACTGCTATACGATTTTCCATTTGATTAAGTTCAATAGAACGCTTAGCTTGCGAATATATTTCGTCTTGAATCTCAATTGCATCATAGTGCGCACGATTGAAGTAAGCCATATAAATCGTTGCAGCACAATTTCCCGCACATAAATCTGCTACTTTATCGCGATCACGAATTTGATTCTTAGCCCAATAAGCCAAAAGCAATGTATCCATAGAAAAGCTAAAGGCAGTTTTATCTTGGATAATCCGCAAATCATCACTGTACATATAATCAATTCGTTCATTATCTTTAAGTTCTACCATAAAAATATTTGCCTTTCTTGTCTATCTATTTTTATAATATTACAACAATTGGAGGAACAAAAAGATGTTTTATAAAATAATTCGTCCGATTGCCCGCTTTATCGTATGGGTACTAAATGGACACTTACATATTCATCACAAGAATCGTTTACCTAAAGGTAACTATATCTTAGTAGCACCTCACCGTACCTGGTGGGAACCTATCTTGTTTGCCTTAGGTGCTAGTCCAATGGAATTTATGTTCATGGCTAAAATCGAACTATTCAAAAATCCGGTTTTACGTTTTATTTTAGATCATGCCCATGCCTTTCCTGTCGATCGAAAAAATCCAGGACCATCTGCATTAAAAATCCCAGTAAAAGGATTAAGAAAAGGGGAATTATCATTAATCATTTTTCCATCGGGCACAAGACACTCTGCTGAATTAAAAGGTGGCGTACTTTTAATTTCTAAAATGTCCAAAAAGCCAATGGTACCCGTCGTTTATCAAGGTCCATTAACTTTTAAAGGACTGCTTAAGCGCAAACCCCTAGAAGTTAACTTTGGTGATCCAATTACAATTGATCGTAAAACTAAATTAACTCATGAAAATGAACAAATTTTATTCAAGCAACTTGAAGATGCCTGGAATAGCTTGGATAAAGAATTAGACCCTAATTTCCATTATGTTGCCAAATAAAACAGCTATTAGCTGTTTTTTATTTTGCTCTCATCCCATTAGCAAATAAAAAGAAAGAAGTGTTAAAATACTTTTAGGTTTTAAATATTGGAGGAAAAAGCAATTGTTAGAAAAAACTTTTTATAAAACGATGCTTAGCAAGTCCTTCCCTTTTCCCGTTAAAGTAACCTACTGGGACGGTAAAAGCGAAGTCTACGGTAATGGTACTCCTGAAATCGAAATTGTCTTTAACGAAAAGATCCCTATGGGCGACATTACTAGAAATGCTTCACTCGCACTTGGTGAAGGATACATGGATAAGAAAATTGAAATCCACGGGGATATTCAAAAATTAATTTTTGGTGCTTACGAAAGTGCCGACAGTTTCATGCGTTCCTCAAAGTTCCGCAAATTTTTACCAAAGCAAAAGCACACTGAAAAGCAAAGTGAAGAAGACGTACAAAGCCACTACGATATCGGTAACGACTTCTACAAGTTATGGCTTGATCCTACTATGACTTACTCTTGTGCTTACTTTGAAGATAGTAATGAAAATGATCTTGAACAAGCTCAAATTGCTAAAGTTCACCACATTTTAAACAAATTAAACCCACAAAAAGGCAAAACTTTACTCGACATCGGTTGTGGCTGGGGTACATTGATGCTCACTGCTGCTAACGAATATGGTCTTAAGGTTACCGGTGTTACATTGAGTGAAGAACAATACAAATTAGTACAAAAGCGTATCTACGATGAAAACTTGCAAGATGTAGCTGAAGTTAGACTTGAAGACTACCGTGAACTTGGTGATCAAACCTGGGATTACGTAACTTCAGTTGGTATGTTTGAACACGTTGGTTCAGAGAACTTACCTAAATACTTCCAAGATGTTTACAAGTACTTAAACAAAGATGGTATTGCTTTGATCCACGGTATTACTCGTCAACAAGGTGGTGCTACTAACGCTTGGATCAACAAATACATCTTCCCAGGTGGTTACATTCCAGGTTTGCAAGAAATTGTCGGCGACATCGCTGACAGTGGCTTGCAAATCACTGATATGGAAGCTCTTCGTCGTCACTACCAAAGAACTCTTGAAATTTGGGACAAGAACTTCAATGCTGTTCGTGATCAAGTTGAAGATAAAATGGGCGAACGTTTCACTCGTATGTGGGACATGTACTTAAATGCTTGTGCTGCTTCATTTGAATCAGGCAATATCGATGTCATCCAATACTTGCTTACCAAGGGCCCTTCTGGCAAGAACTTACCAATGACTAGAAATTACATGCTTAAGTAATTAAAACAGAAAAGTAAGCGTCAAAAACTGAAGTATCTTAAAACCCCATCCAGTTCATGCTAAGATGGGGTTTTTTATATATTCAAATACACGTTGTGCTAGTTAAATCGTTCTAGACAATATGCCATATTATAAGCTAAAATGGCAGTTTCGAGTCTCTCTTGAAAACCTGCTAAACTTCTAGCTCGATTATTTTCAGCGTTGTAGTAAGACAAAAGCGAAAAATCACTCTCGATGGTCCTTCTGAGTGCCATTAAATAGTGCTTATTGTGCTTTTGAGCATTCTTCATGTTTTTACGATATGGTGTCCAAAGCGTATAGCCCATTTGCTCTAAGCGTTGATGCAGGTTTTTGCCCAAATATCCTTCATCGCCCAAAAGGTAACGATTGTCAGGATGAGCGTTAGTAATCAGTTCTACTGTTTCCTTAGCATCATGAACTGAGGCCTTGGTTACGATATAATCTAGCAAGTAGCCGTCGTCGCTAACAATAGCGTGAACCTTAAAACCATAATAATAGATTTTTTTGGTTGCCTTATAGCCAATATCGGCATAGCCGCGAAAGATCTTTGCTCGACGATTGCGAATTGGCTGACAGACTGGCACAGGAAAGCTACCAATAATCAAGATGTCGCCTGACAGATCTACTTCCTCATTAAAGCCATGTCGAATTAAATAGATTAATGGCAAAAGCATGCGTGCTCTGCGATTAAAGCGAGAGTGAGATAAATTAACAAGCTTTTCACAAAATCTTCTTTGAGATTCAACGCCCAATGAAGCCTGCCAAATAAGCAAGGCCAGAATAGAACTGTCAAATATTTTACATCGATTGATATTTCGTCTTTGCTTTAATGCATCTGGGGCATGAAGTTTGTACAAACAGCGACAAATTATATTTAAACGACTAAAACTAACTTGTGTTAGGATGAGAAAAACGCTTAAGCTTAGGGTAGTTCAATCTAGTCAGACTCTTTTCTATTAATATGTTTACAAGTCGAGTCTAACAAGATTGGACTTTTTTTGTTAACTAAAACAATTTAACTAGCACCACGCGTATAATAATAGCGTATAATAATAGCAAATAAAATATTGATATTTTCAAGGGAGGAATATCCATGAAACTCATTAAATCAATCAGCTTAGCTGCTGCCACATTATCTTTAACAGCACCAGCTATTGCACTTGTAAATCCATCAATCACCACTGCTCAAGCTGCTACTAAAAAGTCAACTGGCACAATTACTGTTGGCAATAACAATAGTAGTGTAATCGGTGTCTACAATGCTGCTGGCAAACAAAAGAATCAAAAGATTAAGAACGGCACTACTTTTAAATACTACGGCGCTCCTAAGTTAATCAACAATGAATATACTTATAAGATCGCTAAAGACAAGTACGTTCCGACTTCCGCAATTTCAACATTAAACGGCAAGAGCATCTTATATATTGCTAATAATTCATATGTTTACGACAAAAATGGTAAGCGCGTAACTAAGAACTCTAAGCGTGTCTTATTGCGTAGATCTCGAATTGTAAACTACACCGGCTTGATTAAAACAGCTGCTAGTGATGCATACCGCTTCTTAGTAAATGATGGCAAAAAGATGGCTTTATCAACTAAGACTATTAAGGGCCACCAATATTACAGCATCGGTAAAAACGCATATATCCGCGTATCTAATGTAAGTTACGTAAATAATGAACCATTATATGCTGCATACCAAACTGTAACTTTAGGTAAGCATAGCAATGAATCTAAAGTCCCTGTTTACGATGCCGAAGGTAAAACAGTTAGCCAAGAATTAACTGCTGGCAGCAAAGTTAGTGTTGACCGCACTAAGACTATTAAAAATGGCGACCAAACTTTGACTTTATACGGCATTAAGGGTCAAAAGTCATACATTGATATGAACGACATTGCAACTATGCCAAACTTGGCTGTTGCACCAGAAGAATAAAATTCAAATAATTAATTTAAATTTAAGGCTAGTTGAATTTGATGCGAACGCCAAATTTGGGACATATTTTAGATCACTCTATTTTAAAACCATATTTCGATATTTTATCGGAGTATGGTTTTTCTAATGTCTTGATACTATCATAATTGTAGTAATAAGATGTACGCTTGGTGCTAATTAAAGCTTGTCCATCAATACACCATTATATGTTAATATTGTCATTTCTAAGCGGTTTGAAATCCTACTAAAATGCATGTTCTATTTTCCGCATTATAATAAGCTAAAAGTGAAAAAATACTTTCATTTATCTTTCCTAATTTTCATCAACTTACGATCGTTATGTTCCCTAGCACTTTGCATATTCTGCTATATAGAGTTCAGGGATCTGACTTATCTCTATCATGTTTTAAGTATCCTAAGATCTAATCTTTTTAATTTTATTTATATTTTTTAACAAAAGTAGAAAAAACGATTTGCTTTTTTAATAATCATATAATAAAATTAAAATATAATTTAATAAAATTTCTTTGGAGGTACGCTTTATCATGACTAAAGCAAGAAAATATTTTGGTGCATTAGCACTTATTTCTGGAGCAGCTTTAAGTTTAGTTGCATGTGGTAATAACAAACATACAAACAGTAGTAATGCAAATAAAACTAATCATAAGTTTAGCGAAACTGTTCCCGTAAAAAGTATTAAAAAAGGGGGAACTTTAACCTATGCTCTTGAAACAGACAGTCCATTCACTGGTATTTTCTTACCAGAATTATCAGATACTACAATTGATGGTGAGGTACAAAGCCCAGGTCTAGAAACTTTATTTTCAACAGATGATCAATATAAGATCAATAATAAAGGAGCTGCTACTTTTAAACTAAATCGGAAAGCTAAGACTATCACAATCGAAGTGAAAAAAGGAGTTAAGTGGTCAGATGGTAAGCAAGTGAATGCTAAAGACGTTGAATTTGCTTATGAAATTATTGCAAATAAAGACTCTAAATCACAAAGATATACTGAATCTTTAGCTGATATTGTTGGCTTAGCTGAATATCATGAAGGCAAAAGCAAGAAAATTTCTGGAATTGAAATGCCTGATGGTGAAAATGGACGCAAAGTCGTACTCCATTTCAAGCAAATGAAGCCTGGTATGCTTCAATCAGGTAATGGATATTTCTGGGAATATGCTGAACCCTATCATTACTTAAAGGATGTACCTTTTTCAAAGCTTTTATCTAGTGACAAGGTCAGAAAATCCCCACTATTTTTTGGACCATTCCGTGTATCTAATATTGTTCGTGGTCAATCTGTTTCTTGGGAGCGTAATCCTTATTACTGGCGTGGTACACCAAACTTTGAAAAAGTAACTGCATCTGTTGTCAGCTCCAGTTCTGCTACCCAAGCCATTAAAAATCATAAATTTGATATTGCTGATGTGGTTAATACACAATGGGATCAAACTAAGAATGCAACTGATACTAACTTTATTGGTGAAGTTCCACTTAATTATAGCTACTTAGCTTTTAAAGTTGGTAAATGGGATAAGAAGCTAGGAAAGAATGTTGAAAATAAGAATGCCAAGATGAATAATCCAGCATTACGTAAAGCAATGGCCTATGCAATGAATATTGATGCTGTTGCTAAACGCTATTACCAAGGATTAGCATTCCGTGTTAATACTTTGATTCCAGAACAATTTGGTGACTTTTCCGATAGTTCAATTAAAGGTTACCCATATAACTTGAAGAAAGCCAACCAATTACTAGATAAAGCCGGATATAAAAAGAAAGGCGAATTCAGAGTTCAACCTAACGGAAAGAAGCTTACTATTAATTTAGCTGTTAGAAACAATGCTACTACCGCAGAGCCCGTATGGCGTAATTATATCCAACAATGGAAGAAAATCGGTTTGAACGTTAAGTTTGTTGGCGGTCGTCCAATGGAATTTAACAATTGGGTACAAGCAGTTCAATCTGATGATCCAAAAATTGATGTCTTTGAAGGTGGCTGGTCACTTTCAAGTGAACCATCCCCTAACGACCTTTACAATGAAGCTGCACCATACAACTTTGCTCGTTTCGTTTCACCTAAGCAAACTAAGCTTTTAGCTGATATTGACTCAGAAAAAGCTTTCAACCATAAGTATCGTGTTGACGCATTCAGAAAATGGCAAAAATGGATGTACAATGAGGCCTATGTTGTACCTACCACTAATTCATATTCACTAACCGCTGTTAATAAAAAAGTAACTGGATGGTCAGTTAAACCAAGCGCAACTAACTGGTTTAGTGCAGGGTTTGTAAAATAAACATTACCTAACTGTCTTGCCTAATAAATATCTTTTCTAAAATTTACTTTAATTAATCTAAAAAATGCTACTAAATCTGACTGATTTGGTAGCATTTTTCTTGTGTATCACTAATAGTGACGTTATTAATGAAGGAATTGACCATCAATTTTTTCGTGTGCGCGTATAGATGTCTAGTCGGGCCAAATGATGGATAAACCTGCAACACAGACAAAGACCTGAAGGAAAGCGTAAAACTAAAGCAGAAGCTATGAAACAATGACACACCCGCGAACAGAGTTCGCAAGTTTCAGAAATAATTAATGTCTCGTTCAGATAATTTAGACATAACAAAAGCCTCGAAATTACAGTCCAAATTTCAGGTGCTTACGTAAATTGTGATAGAGCTTTTTGCCATAAAAAATAGCGAACCACTACAGATTCGCTATTTTCTCTAAATTTACGACTTATGCATCAATATCTGGAGCTTGACCAAGTTCAGCCGTTAACATCCAAAGCCGCTTTTCAAGATCTGTATGGAAACCAGTCAAAATATCATTAGTAGAGTAATCTCCTTCTTTATCAGAAGCTTCAAGCGCTTCTTCATAGAGCTTATCTAAATAACGATAGCCTGAAATGATCTTTTCAAGTCTTTGTGTATTAGTGAAGTCCCAACTCCCCTTTTCACCAGGAATTTTATTTAATTGAACAACTTCCCTTAAAGTGGCAACAGGTGAACCATCGATGGTAATTAGTCTTTCTGCAAGACCATCAATCTGATCATCTAGTTCATCCATTAAGTCATCAAGATATGGGTGCAACTTCAAGAATTGACTGCCGCGCATATACCAATGGTGACGGCGAACAATCATATGCATATGCAATAAATTAATGACTAATTCATTTAACTTTTCTTTTGTTTCTGGATACTTCATATTGAGACCTACTTTCATTAAATTAAAATTTAGCCCAGCCTAAGGTATGTTGGGCCGCCAAGTTAAGTATACTCCATTGACGGTCAAAACTTGGTGAGAAGAAGAAATCTTGTTCTGCAAAATCTTCTAAAGTAAGTCTATGGCTAATAGCTAAACTAAGGACATTTCCTTGACCTGTTAAATCATAAGTAGACATTCCGACCCCACCTAAAATTTGGTGGTTAAGCTTATCAAAGGTCAATGCTACATAACCTAATGGGTTATCTTCATCTTATTCACTTAGGCCAATATAGATTCTTGTTATTTTTACCAGATTGTAATTCTATCTTCTGGATCAAGCCACATACCATCTGTCTTCTTAACGCCAAATGCATCATAGAATTCATTTTGGCATTGAACCGGAATATTTACTCTAGTTGGTTGTGGCGCATGAACATCGGTTTGAACTTCAGTCTTAATTGCCTCTGGACGTTGTTTCTCCATCCAGCTTCTAGCGTAGTTTTCAAACAAATCCTTCAAATCTGCACCATCATTTTTGCCTGCTTGAACGGCGCAAGCTAAACCAGCAAGGTCAGCAATATTTTCAGAAACAACTTGCTTACCATTAATCTTAGCTGGACCATATTGCAAACCATCGAAAATGTCGATCATTTGGCCCACACGCTTGTTAAATTCGGCAAAGTCTTGCTTGGTCCACCAGTTGTTCATATTACCATTTTCATCAAATTTGGCACCGTTGTTGTCAAAGGCGTGAGAAACTTCGTGACCAATAGTAGCACCAATACCACCGTAGTTGGCACCTCTTGATTGGTTAATATCATAGAATGGCTTTTGCAAAATACCAGCTGGGAAAGTTAAATCGTTTCTTTGTGGGTCGTAACAAGCGTTGTTCAAGTTACCTGGCATGAGCCATACTGAACGATCAACCGGCTTAGTCAATTTCTCTAGTTCATATTCGGTACGAACTTTATCCATAGCAGCTTCATTTTCATATAAGCTCTTTTCAGGATCTACTTGTAACAAATCAAAAATCTTTTCAATTTTTTCTGGATAACCAATCTTAAGAACCAAAGCATTTAATTTAACAATTGCTTTCTTCTTAGTTTCATCAGAAAGCCAAGTATTATGGTTGATTCTTTCTTCATAAACCTTAAGCATGTTGTGAATCATATCTTCAACGTCATGCTTAGCCTTTTCGCCAAAGTACTTCTTACCATAGAAAATACCAACTACTTCATCAAAGGCACTGTTGGCAATACGATAGGCTTGCTTAATTTGTGATGGCATTTCTGGTGCGCCAGTAATTGCTTGGTTAAATGGAAAGGCTGCTTCTCTAAACTTTTGTGACAAGTACTTAGCTACGCTATTAATGTATTTAACTAGCAGCCAGCCTTTGATTTCGTCAAAGTTTTCAGCATTGATTAATTCTTCTGCATGGTCAAGGAAGCGTGGTTCCATCACAATTACACGCTTTTGTTTTTCAGGTAAAAGTTCATCTAAGAATTTTGTCATATCGAATGACTTAAACTTAGCAATAAATTTGTCATATGAAACTGGGTTATAAATAGCAGCATCGTCGGCCCACTCTTCAGTAGACTTAACAACCTTGGCAACTTTTGCATCAAAAGCCAATGCATTATCAACGTATACTCTTGCTTCGGTCTTGCCAATACCGGCCATCATTAACAAATTAATGCTTTGATCTTGCAAAATGTCTAATAGCTTCTTAGCATCTTCTGTCTTATAAGTTGTTGTATCTGGCAAGAAGGTACTTGGACCACCAAAGTATAAGACATTAACGTCGGTATTCTTCATATCGGCATCGACGCCATAGACGAATGGCAAGATATATGGACCCATGTATAAGTCCTTAGCTTTTTTACCAAAGTCAGCAAAATCAGTTAATGATAATAACTTTTGCAAGTCATTTTGAATAGGGTTTGCTTCTTCTGCATCCCTCTTCTCAAAATTCTTAGCAATCTTATACAAAGCAATTGCCTTATCCAATTCCTTGATATCAGGCATCTTTTCCTTGCCTGCAGCAATATCGGCAAAGTCTTTCATCATTCTATTTTCAATCTTAATGTCAAGTTCTGAGTTGACACCAGTTGAAGTACGGTCAGCAGGGATTTCAGCTTTAGAAAGCCAATTTGAATTAACAGCCAAATATAAATTATCTTGTGGCTTAGCATTAACATCTGGTTCTGCAACATCGCCCGCACCACCGCGAACAGCGTAAAATCTTCTCATTTTTCCTCCTATGAATATTAATAATTATTTCATTCTTTTTAATCATTATAACAAAAAGACGTTTGCAATCATGGAAAACGTCTTTTATTAACTACTCTTTATTTTCATTATTCTGCAGAGTATACAAATTGTAGTAGTAACCCTTCTTAGCAAGAAGCTGTTCATGGTTACCACGTTCAATGATTCTCCCCTTGTCTAACACGATAATTTGATCCGCATCGGCAATTGTAGACAAACGGTGAGCAATCGCTAAAGTTGTTCTACCTTTACGTAAACGTTTAAGTCCCTGTTGGATCATAGTTTCAGTTTCGGTATCAACGTTAGCTGTAGCTTCGTCCAATACCAAAACTTTAGGGTCTGTAACCAATGTTCTAGCAAAAGAAATTAATTGACGCTGACCTTGACTTAATTCTTCGCCGCCTTCAATTACCTTTGCGTGATATTTACCTGGCATCTTTTCGATAAATTGATCTGCTTGAACTGCCTTAGCTGCGTCTTTAATTTGTTCATCGGTAATATTCTTATTATATAAACGAATATTAGAAGAAATATCACCATAAAACATGAATGGTTCCTGCAAAACAAGCCCCAGCTTTTTACGCAGTTCTTCTTTAGGGTATTTTTTGATATCTATATCATCAATTAAGATCTCGCCCTTACCAAATTCATAAAAGCGCATCATTACATTGATAATCGAGCTTTTACCAGAGCCAGTATGACCCACAATACCTAAAGTTTCACCTGAATTTACTACGAATGAAATATCATGCAAAATTTCATTTTTACCATCATATGAGAAACTAACGTGCTTGAATTCAATCTTGCCGCGACTGATAGTCAATCCTTCTTGAGCATTTTGCTTTGGCTCATATTGTTCATCATCTAAAATCGCAAAGATTCTCTTACCGGCTACGATACCATCTTGGAAGAAAGTCATCTGGTCCATCATAGTTGAAATTGGATTAAACAATTGTGATAAGTATTGTGAGAAAGCATATACCACACCAGCTGGCACAAATGTTGCCTGCAATGGAAAACCGAAATACATCAACGTTACAGCTAAAGCCAATGAATAAAGCAAACTAGTCAAAGGTGAAAGCAGCAATGAGTTAATACGGATCATGTTGAAACGCGTATTCATCAACCCACCATTTTCACCCTCAAATTGGTTGGTCATTCTCTTTTCTTGGTTAAACTGCTGAATAATCGAGACGCCCTCAATTGACTCATTCAAGTTAGCGTTAATTCTACTCAACCGTTCACGATAGTTACGATAAAGCCGCGAACTCTTTTGCGAATAGAGCCAAATAACAAAGAGCAAAATTGGCACAAACGCTAAAACAATCCAGCCCGCAATCACGTTCGTAGTAAACATTGCGACCAATGCTGTAACCACAGAAAAAGCACCAATTACTACAGTTGAAAGCACAGTCAAGAAGTTGCTAAGAGTCATCGTATCGTTAGTAACTCTTGAAACGATTGAACCGGCAGGAGTTTGGTCAAAATAGCGCATCCCTAACTTATGCAATTTTCGATAAAGCGCTCTTCTAATGCTTTCCAAGGTCTTTTCAGAACCCAAAGCAAAGAAATATTGGTAAGTAAACTGAATGACCGCTTTTAAAATGGAACCTACTGCATAAAGCAAACCCGCAAACAGAATAATTTGGACAGTTGCACTTTGTTTAAGCAAAAAGTTGTCTAAGAAATATTGCAATCCACGCGGAAGCAAAATATTGATAATGCTGACTAAGAAGGCACCAATCAAGGCAATGGTCATTTCAAACTTGAAGTGTTTAACAAAGCCCATCAAACGTTTAAAAATCGCTACCTGCTCTTTAAATGGGATTGCCTTAGACCACACTGATTCTTGCTTTTCTTCATTATTCATCTACATCTTCACCCACCTTTGCTTGCAATTCTTGTCTACGCCACATTTCCGCATACCAGCCATTTTCTTTGAGCAGATCTTGGTGATTGCCTCGTTCAATAATTTGACCGTCTTTTAAGACTAAGATCAAATCGGCATCCATGACCGATGTCAATCTATGTGCCGCAATCATCGTGGTCTTATCTTTTCTTTCATTTCTCAAAGAAGTTAGAATTTCGGTTTCAGTCTTTGCATCAACCGCTGATAAAGCATCATCCAAAATCAAAATTTGGCTATCTTTAAGCAAAGCACGGGCAATGGACATTCTTTGACGTTGACCACCAGAAAGTGAAAGTCCATTTTCACCGACTAAAGTCTCATAGCCCTGTGGCATTTGTAAAACATCATCGTGCAAATCACTCTTCTTAGCAGCTACCGCAATCTCATTTTTGCCTGCATCTGCCTCTGAGAAAGCAATATTTCTACCAATACTCGTTGAAAAGAGGAAGTTGTTCTGGGGAACATAAGATATTTGGCTAAGTAAAACTTTAAGCGGAATTTTCTTGATATTGATGCCATTTAAGGTGATTTCACCGTCATATTGGTCGAATTCTCTCAATAGCAGCTGAATGATTGTCGTTTTACCAGCACCTACACGACCTACTAAACCTAAAGTTTGACCAGGTTTTAAGGTGAAATCGATGTTCTTTAATACTGGAATATCCTTTTCATCAGGATAAGCAAACGACTTAATATCAAAATGCAAATCACCTTGTAAGTCTTGAGCCCTAATACTTTGATCAGCGTGGGCATCAGTAATTAACGGCTTTTCATAAAGTAGCTTTTCTACACGGTCGTAGCTCGCACTACCTCTTTCCAAAATATTGAACAAATAACCAATCGCAAACATCGGCCAAACCATGTTGGCAATATAGGCAATGAAGGAAACGAGCTGACCAATCGATAGCACTTTATTTGTAACTAAAAGTCCACCATAAATAATGGTAATTACATAGGTTGCACCGATAATTGCCGTACCCAATGGATCAAATAAGGAGTCCCATACAAACACTTTTTTATTGATATTAATTGTGTCATCGACCATTTTGTCAAAGGCCTGAGTATCTTCTTTTCCTTGACCAAAGGTCTTCAGCACCTTGATGCCTGAAACGGATTCTTGGGTCTTATTATTCAAACGTGAAAAAGCAGCCTGTGATTTATCAAAAGCATCATGCAAACGACCCCCAAGCTTCCAAGCACCTAGTGCCAAAAATGGCAGTGGCAATAAAGCAACGATAGTCAGACGCCAATCAACGAAAATGATCATGGCAATCATAGTTGATAATCCCATGACAAGAGAGTCAACTAAAGTTAAAACGCCATCACCGGCTACGTTTTGAATAGAAGTCACATCGTTAGTTGCATGGGCCATCAAGTCACCGGTTCGGTGGCGCTGATAAAATGTTCTGTCCATGATCATAAAGTGGTCGAACAGTTTAGAACGCATTTGTCGTTCTAGTTCTGCGGCCCCGCCCCAAATTTGCTTACGCCAAAAGTAGCGCAAAATATATAAAACGAAGGCGGCAGCCAAAACAGCTAGAACCAACATCCCATATTGCCCCCATGAGATGTGACCTTGATCCAGCTGATCTGCCATCAGTCCTAATACTCTTGGCGGAATTAAGTTGGCTAAAGAGGTTAAAGCAAGAAAAGTAATTCCGATAATATAACGTTTCCTTTCTTGTTTAAAAAACCAACCCAGTTTTTTAAATATGTTCATTTACTCACTCCATTCTTTAAAAAGAACACCAAAAAAGACGAAGGAATAATCCCTCGCCTTAACACCACAAAATAATCTAATAATTACTTTTGTTGATGCTTCATCATGTTCATTACTTGATGAACCTTCTTGTTAGAAGGCTTTTGTCCCATTTGAGACATCATAGCAACGATCATATCTTCACTAATAGGAGGATTTTCCTTAAAATACTTCTTCATGTATGCTCTTGCACCATAAAAACCTGCTGTTGCACCAACTAAAAGTGCAATAATAATCAAAAATATTGCTAAACCTAAATTCATATTATATCCTCCATCTAACTAACAATAATATCTTACATAATTTTTCACTTTTTTAAAAGGCTTAATTAATCTTTTCTAAGACCTTTTCTTCTTTGAGCACGTTTTGCTCTTTCTGAGGTTACTTCTTTACCGTTTTTATCGATAATTACCATATTTTCAACGTCTTGCTTAAATGCAGCTCTGAAGTTGGCAAGGAATTTTTTGTGAAGTTCTTTACGTTCTTGTTCCTCTTCGGGAGTTAAGCCTTCTTTTTCTTTCTTATGGTAAAGTTCATTAATTCGATCAGTTACCTTTTTTTCTTCTTCTTTACTCATTGCATCTTTATTCATTTTATATTCACCTCACATTAACAATCTTTAGTCTACCGTATTT
>NZ_PCYT01000079.1:0-5717 GCF_002553735.1 Lactobacillus sp. UMNPBX17 | reverse complement strand
ATTATGGTTCTTTATTAACTAAAGGACAGCAATCTTATTTTGAAGATTATTATTATAATGATCTATCATTAGGAGAGATTGCGGTTAATCATAATGTATCTCGGCAAGCTATTTATGATAATTTAAAACGCTCCACTAAAATTTTGAAAAATTATGAAGCCAAATTACATATGCGGCGTGATAATAATCATATTGAAGATGTGCTAGCAGATGCACTTTTGTCGATAGATAATAATGATAGTCAAACTGCTAAAAAAGAAATAACCAATTTATTAAATCAATTGAGGGGAGAGTAAACCCATGGCTTTTGAAAATTTAAGTGAAAGAATTCAAAAAGCATTAAAAAATTTAACTGGTAAAGGTAAAGTTTCAGAAGAGGATATTAATAAGGCTAGTCGTGAAATTCGACTTGCATTGTTAGAAGCCGATGTTAACTTCAAGGTTGTTAAGGACTTTATCAAGACTATTAAAAAAGAGGCCCTTGGCAAAGAAGTTCAAGAAAGTTTAAATCCGGGCCAACAAGTAATTAAAATCGTTAATGAACAATTAACGAAGATGATGGGTGAAGAAGCAGTTCCTTTAAACAAGTCTAAGCATATTCCAACTATTATTATGATGGTTGGTTTGCAAGGTACTGGTAAGACTACCACTGTTGGTAAATTAGCATATCATTTACAAAAGACGCAAAAGGCTCGTCCGCTTTTGATTGCTGGAGATATTTATCGTCCTGCCGCTGTTGACCAATTAAAGCAAATTGGTGAACAATTAAAGGTGCCTGTCTTTAGCGAAGATGGTGAAAAAGATGTTGCTAAGATTGTACAGGATGGTTTAGCTGAAGCTGATAAAAACAAGAATGATTATGTTTTAATCGATACTGCCGGTCGTTTAGAAATAGACGAACCATTAATGGAAGAATTGGAACGTGTTAAGAAAGTTGCACAGCCAGATAACATCCTTTTAGTAGTTGATGCCATGACTGGTCAAGCAGCTACAGACGTTGCTAAAGGCTTTGATGAGCGACTTGATGTTACCGGAGTAATTTTAACTAAGTTAGACGGTGATACTCGTGGTGGTGCTGCACTTTCAATTCGTGCAGTTACTGGTAAGCCAATTCTATTTACTGGTCAAGGTGAAAAACTAAGTGATTTGGATGTCTTCCACCCAGATCGAATGGCTTCCAGAATTCTTGGGATGGGTGATATGCTTTCCTTAATTGAGAAGGCACAACAAGATTACGATGCCAAGGAAGCTGAAAAAGTCGCTGAAAAGATGCGAGAAAACACTTTTGACTTCAATGATTTTGTTGATCAAATGAAGCAAGTGCAAAAAATGGGTCCGCTTGATCAAATTATGAAGATGATTCCTGGGATGGCAAATAATCCACAGTTGAAGAACTTAAATGTTGATCAAAAGCAAATTGATCATACAATTGCCATTGTTTATTCAATGACTGAAGCAGAACGTGAGGATCCAGATTTGTTGAATCCAAGTCGCAGAAGAAGAATTGCTGCCGGTTCTGGTCGCCCCGTTGTCGAAGTTAACCGTATGATTAAACAATTTAAACAAATGCGGGAAATGATGAGCAAGATGACTAAGGGCAATATGAAGGGATTAAGCAACTTGCCAGGGATGGATTCACCAATGGCCAAGATGGCTATGCGTCGTTTAAATAAGAACTTTAAGAAGAACAAAAAGAAGCGTATGCGTAAGATTAAGAGATTCCATTCTTAAAAAAATAAAGGTGTTAAGGAAAAACACTTTACACCCATTTGTTTTGGTGGTATATTATTAATCGTTAAGTTTTAGGAGGAAATTAATTTATGTCAGTTAAAATTCGTATGCACCGTGCTGGTGCCAAGAGAAAGCCATTCTACAGAATCGTTGTTGCAGACTCACGTATGCCACGTGATGGTCGTTTCATCGAACAAGTTGGTTACTACAACCCAGTTTCACAACCAAAGGAATTGAAGCTTGATGAAGACAAGATCTTTGATTGGTTACAAAAGGGTGCACAACCTTCAGACACTGTTAGATCACTTCTTTCAGGTGCTGGCTTGATGGCTAAGTTGCACGATGCAAAATACAACAAGTAATTTTGCGATTATTTAAAAGCTTGATGCCAAGTGCTTCAAGCTTTTTTTATTACTTAAAAAGGAGCATGCATGGAATATTTTGACGTTGCACGAATTTTAACAACTCATGGATTGAATGGTGAAGTCAAAGTTAACGTGATTACGGACTTCCCAGAAGAGCGTTTTGCTGAAGGGATGCATTTATCACTTAGAAGCGATACTAAACGTGTATTGACTATTGAAAAAAGCCGTCCATTTAAACAATTTTGGTTAATTCAATTTAAAGAAATTACAGATATTGATCAAGCAGAAAAATTACGAGGCCAAATCCTGGTAGTAAGCGAAGAAGAGCGTGGCGAATTACCTGACGGTGTTTATTATTATAAAGACATCTTTGATTGCGATGTGATTGATGAAGAAACTGGTAAAAATATCGGTAAAATCGTTGATATCCAATCTCCAGGTGCAAATGATATTTGGCTTGTACGTGAAGATAGTGGCAAGGAATATTGGATTCCAAACATTGCCGATGTTGTTAAAAAAGTTGATGTAGCTGCCAAAAAAGTTTATGTAGAATTAATGGAGGGGTTACGAGATGAAGATTAATGTATTGACGCTTTTTCCCGACATGTTTACACCTTTGAAAGTATCGATGTTAGGACGTGGTTTAGAAGATGGTAAGTGGGATCTCAATTTAGTTAATTTCCGTGATTTCACAACAGATGTACATCACCACGTAGATGATACTCCTTATGGCGGCGGCGCTGGTATGGTACTCCAAATCATGCCAATTAAAAAAGCACTTAATTCTTTATCTTCTAGTGGTAAAGTTATTATTACCGCTCCACAAGGAAAAACTTTTAATGAACAAATGGCACAAGACTGGGCAAAAGAAGATGAATTAACTTTTATTTGTGGTCACTATGAAGGCTTTGATCAAAGAGTCTATGACTTAGCCGATGAAACCGTTTCAATTGGAGATTATGTGCTAACTGGTGGGGAATTACCAACTATGAGTATGATTGATGCTACTGTTCGACTTTTGCCTGGTATTTTAGGTAACGCTGCTAGTCCAGTAGAAGAAAGCTTTTCACATGGCTTATTAGAATATCCGCAATATACTCGCCCAGCTGATTTTGAAGGTCAAAAAGTGCCTGAAGTATTAACTAGTGGCAATCACCAAAAAATAGCTGAGTGGCGACACAAAGAAGCGCTTAAAGCAACTTATCTTCATCGTCCTGATATGTTAAAAGATCGTCAGTTGACTATTGAAGAAAATAAAATGCTAGAAGAAATCAAGTCAGAGCTTGATTAAGCTGGCTTGATTTGTTAAACTATTCATCGTGGCAAATGTCACTAATTAAAGTTATGGGTGTTCCGCTGACGCTGGTGCGTGGATGAATGCCGAAGAAGGAGAAAAATATATTATGGATCCATTAATTCAAGAATTGACTAAAGAACAAATTCGTGACGATATTCCTGCTTTCCGTGCAGGTGATACTGTTACTGTTCACGTACGTGTTGTTGAAGGTACTCACGAACGTATTCAGTTGTTCGAAGGTGTTGTAATTAAGAAGAAGGGTACTGGCATCGGTGCTACTTACACTGTTCGTAAGATTGCTTCAGGTGTTGGTGTTGAAAGAACCTTCCCAGTTAACGACCCACGTGTTGCTAAGGTTGAAGTTAAGCGTCATGGTCGTGTGCGTCGTGCTAAGCTTTACTACTTACGTGAACGTCACGGTAAGTCAGCAAGAATTGCTGAAGCACGTCGTTAATCATAACGTCGATATAGAAAAGCTAGTTCCAAACGGAACTAGCTTTTTTGTTTTGATAAATATTTTTAAAGTAATTTATATAAGTTATAATTATTTAATAATATATTCGTTGCTTGTGAATAATAATATCGTGGAACTCATGTGAAACTGCAAATTAAAATCACAAAGTCACTTTAATATACAGTAATAACATTGATAATATACTAAATATGGATTGTGAAGTAAATTTCACAAGCAGAGATATTGAGTGTGGAATTAAAGCGAAAGCCGCCATTTATCCACAATGGCGGCTTTTAATTGATATTAAATTGATTACATTATACTATATTTAATTTAGATGTAAAATAATTTTGACTAATATTATAATTAATATATCAGAAATAGAAACAGGTGAGATGATTGAATTATCCTAAAGAATTACTGGCAGAAGTAAAAGAGAGATCAAAGGGCATGCGTTTAGAAGGAATTAATTCAGGAAGTGGCCCAATACATCCCTTGCTAATGATCGTAGGCGAAGCGCCAGGACGCAATGAAATCGTTAATAATATTCCATTTAGTGGTGACGCCGGAAAGGAACTGGATAAATCACTAAAGCAAATTGGTTTATCACGAGATCAAGTTTATATTACTAGTGCTGTTCGTAGCCGCCCTTTTAGTGTGAAAAAAGTTTTTAGTAAACGAGAAAATAAAGAAGTAATTAAAAGACCAAATCGTAAACCTACTAAGAAAGAAGTGTTAGCACATGCTCCTTTTTTAGACTATGAAATGCATTACGCAGATCCACAAGTCATTGTTGCTTTAGGTAACACCGGATTAGAGCGACTGCTTGGCCCAGGTCATAAGATTTCTGCTGAACATGGTAAGGTTATTGAGAATACACCAATTCTTGAACTTAATGAAGCTAAAGATGGATATGTTTGGTCGAAAAAGAAATATACGGTTATTCCAGAATATCATCCTGCGGCTGTATTTTATAATCGTAAATTAAGTGATGATATTGTAAAAGATTGGGAAGCAATAAAACCTTACATCGATAAAGAAAGAGAAAATAATGAGTAACGAAACTTTTTTAATCCCTATTAGACAAAATAATGATTTATCCGATATTGCTCTTAATGAGTTGCGAATGGATTTGGATGAGCATCCCTTGCACCAAAGAGCTTATGCAGAGCTAGCCTATCTACCGGGTAACAACCGTAAATATAGTCTTAACAGTGTGAAAACAATTGATAGCCCATTAAGAAATAAAAAGATCTTATTTTTAGGTTCTTCTGTCACATTTGGTTTTGGTGCATTAGGGGAATCTTTTGTAGACTACTTATGGAAAAAAGATGGCATTGCTGCTATTAAAGATGCAGAAAATGGCACTACTTTGGTAGATCAAGATACCAGTTATCATGGTGATTCTTATGTTGCTCGTTTTAAGGAAAATCTTAAAACACCAATTGATATGCTGGTTTTGCAACTTTCTACTAATGATGCGCGTACAAACCAGAAGTTGGGAGAAATTAGTCAAAATGACCATTTTGATGTAAAAACAATTATCGGTGCGATGGAATATATTATTAGTCAAGCTCTGACTACATGGCATTGCCCAATTTTGATCTATACAAATCCTTATTTTGAAAGTGATTTGTATAATCAGATGGTAAAAGTAATACATCAATTAGCTAAAAAATGGAATATTAAAGTTCTGGATTTATATAATGATCCGAATTTTAAAGACCAACCTGCTCTTTATATGGCAGACGAAATTCATCCGACCCGTGCAGGTTATTTAGAAAAATGGCTGCCAGTTTTTGAAAATAAATTAACCGCCGATTGTAAAATCAAGTTGAACACTTTATAAAAATAAAAGTCCATCTGGACC
>NZ_PCYT01000078.1:0-5793 GCF_002553735.1 Lactobacillus sp. UMNPBX17 | reverse complement strand
CAGTATAACAGTAACTGGGACGGTTTTTAAGTACACTATTTTATTTGACGCTTACAAAAAATCTATGATATGGAAGTGAAAAAATGGGATATAATAAAATTGGAGAATTTATTCTATTGTATGATTTATTAAGAGGATAATAATGAGGAAAAATATTAAGACGTTATTTAAGAATAGTACTAAAGAACGTTTTTCTTTAAGAAAGTTGAATATAGGTGTTTGTTCAGTAGTTTTAGGGTTGACATTTGTAGGTGTAACGACACAAAAAGCTTATGCAGATACAATTGCGGGAGTACAAGAAGCTAAGCAAGTTAAATCACAGTCGTCTATAATATCGTCTGTTTGTTCTAGAAATAAACAGGTTGAATTAGATCAAAAGAAACAAGAACCTGATGAAAAAGTTTTTGATGATACGGATAAGTTAATTAGAAAAGTATCAAGTAAAGAGAAACAAGATGTCAATCAAGAAAAACATGTTTCTGAAGACAATACAAAGACAAAAAATACTTCTATTGAAGCAGATGATCCGCAATCAATAAATAAAGTTGCTAACAATGAAAATAAATATGAAGTAACCCCAAAAGCTAAAGGTCTAAATAATCAATCAATTAATTCAAAAAATATTGATAAGGATAAAACAACAGGTGATATAACATTAAAAAATATATCATCAAATAAACAGAAAATAAGAAATATTACTTCAACTTTATATAAACGAGCAATATATAGTACTTTATTTGAAAAAAATGCTTGGCATAAAGATGAAGATGGCAATTGGACTTATTCTAAATCTGATGGCAAGCAAGCGAATGAAGAATGGGTAGTAACTCCGGATGGTCAAAGGTATTACTTTGATGATGATGGCAATATGGCTCACGATGGTTGGGTAGATACATGGGATAAGCACAATTGGTCAACGTACTATTTTGATCATAACGGTCATTACGAAGTAAACGCTTGGCATAAAGATGAAGATGATAATTGGACTTATTCCAAATCTGATGGCAAACAAGCAAATGAAGAATGGGTAGTGGCACCAAGTGGCAAATGGTACTACTTTGATGATGATGGCAATATGGCACATAATGGTTGGGTAGATACGCGTTTGCATAATGGCGACTATTCAGCATACTACTTTGATAATGATGGTCAATATGAAGTAAATGCTTGGCACCAAGATAATGATGGCAATTGGACTTATTCTAAATCTGATGGTAAACAAGCGAATGAAGAATGGGTAGTAGCACCAAGTGGCAAATGGTACTATTTTGACGATGATGGTAATATGGTGCACGATGGTTGGTATGAGACAAATTATAAAGATGACTGGTCGACATACTACTTTGATCATAATGGTCATTACGAAGTAAACACTTGGCATAAAGATGAAAATGATAACTGGACTTATTCTAAGTCTGATGGCAAACAAGCGAATGAAGAATGGTTGAAAGTAACAGATGGCAAGTGGTACTACTTTGATGATGATGGCAATATGGCACATAATGGTTGGGTAGATACGCGTTTGCATAATGGCGACTATTCAGCATACTACTTTGATAATGATGGTCAATATGAAGTAAATGCTTGGCACCAAGATAATGATGGCAATTGGACTTATTCTAAATCTGATGGTAAACAAGCGAATGAAGAATGGGTAGTAGCTCCGAGCGGCCAATGGTACTATTTTGATGAAAATGGCAATATGGCGCACGATGGTTGGTTCAATACAAATTACAAAGACGAGTGGTCAACATACTACTTTGATCATGATGGACATTATGTAAAAAATGCCTGGCACCAAGATAATGATGGCAATTTGAGCTATTCCAAATCTGATGGCAAACAAGCTCAAGGAGAATGGCTAGTAGCACCAAATGGTAAGTGGTATTATTTTGATGGCGATGGCAATATGGCACACGATGGCTGGTATGAGACAGAGTACAAAGATGACTGGGTAACGTACTACTTTGATCATGATGGACATTATGTAAAAAATGCTTGGCACCAAGATAATGATGGCAATTGGACTTATTCCAAATCTGATGGTAAACAGGCTCAAGAAGAATGGGTAATAGCACCGAGTGGTCAATGGTACTATTTTGACGATGATGGCAGTATGGTGCACGATAATTGGATAAAAACCCATTTACACGATGGTAGCTGGTCAGTATACTATTTTGATCATGATGGACATTATGCTAGAAATACTTGGCGCAAGGAAAATGATAATTGGATTTACTTCAAATCTAATGGTAAACCAGCTCAAGAAGAATGGGTCAAAGCAGCAGATGGCAAGTGGTATTATTTTGACTATAATGGTCATATGGTACACGATGTTGTAGAAAAAGACATAACTACAATTGAAGGTGACAGTGAGAATAATTATTATTTTGATCATAATGGTCATTATATTACAAATGCTTGGCACGACGAAGATGGTAATCGAATCTACTTTAAGTCAGATGGTAAACAAGCTATTGATGAATGGATAGTAGCCCCAGATGGACAATGGTATTATTTTGATGTTCATGGCAATATGGCACACGATGGTTGGTTAAATAATTACTATTTTGATCATAATGGTCATTACGTTAGAAATGCTTGGCATAATGAAAATGGTAACTGGTCCTATTTTAAATCTGATGGCCAACTGGCTCAAAAAGAGTGGGTAAAAGCAACAGATGGTAACTGGTATTATTTTGATGATTCTGACCATATGGTTCATGATTGTGTGAAAGAAGGTATAGCAACACTTAACGGTAGTGGTAAGAACAACTATTATTTTGATCATAATGGTCATTATGAAGTAAATACCTGGTATAAAAATAAAGATAACAATTGGAATTATTTCAAGTTAGATGGCCAACAAGCCTATGAAGAATGGGTGAAGGCATTAGATGGTAAATGGTATTACTTTGATTACGATGGCAATATGGCGCATGATGGCTGGTTAGGTACGAATTGTAAAAATAGATGGCTTACGTATTATTTTGATCATAATGGTCATTACGCTGAGAATGCCTGGCATAATGATGGATACGGCAATTGGAGTTATTCCAAGGTAGATGGTACTCAAGCTAAGGAAGAATGGTTAGTAGTAGATAGCCAGTGGTACTACTTTGATGATAATGGCAATATGGCACGCGATGGCTGGGTAAATACTCTTTTACACAATGGTAGTAAATCTAAGTATTACTTTGATGAAAATGGACATTACACCAAGAATGCCTGGCATAAAGATAAAGACGGTAATTGGAGCTATTCCAAGTCAGATGGTACACGAGCAAATCAAGAATGGGTAGTGGCTCCGAGTGGTAACTGGTACTATTTTGACAATAATGGTAATATGGCACACGGTGGCTGGGTAAATACTCTTTTACACAATGGTAGTAAGTCTAAGTATTACTTTGATGAAAATGGTCATTATTTAAAAAATGCTTGGCACGATGATTACAACGGACGAACCTACTTTAAGTCAGATGGCAAACAGGCCCATAATGAATGGGTATTGGCCCAAGATGGTGAATGGTACTACTTTGACGATACTAAGCATATGGTTCATAGTGGCTGGGTAGATACTCTTTTACATGATGGTAGTAAATCTAAGTACTACTTTGATGAAAATGGACATATGGTACATGATGTTATAGAAAAACGTATACCGACACCTGATGGTAGTGGTGTGAATACCTATTATTTTGATCATAATGGTAACTACATAAAAAATGCTTGGCACGATGATGATAATGAAAAAACTTATTTCAAATCAGATGGCAAACAAGCAATTTACGAATGGGTAAAAGCTACTGATGGCCAGTGGTACTATTTTGATGAAAATGGACATATGGCACATGATGGTATGAAAGAAGATATACCAAAAATCGGTGGTGGTGTCGTGAATACCTATTATTTTGATCATAATGGTCATTATGAAGTAAATACTTGGCATAACGATGGAAATGAAAAGGTATACTTTAAGTCAGATGGATCTCAAGCCCTTAGTGAATGGGTAAAAGCAGTAGATGGCCAGTGGTACTATTTTGATAAAAATGGCCATATGGCCCATGATGGCCGGTATGACACGAATTACAATGGAAAGTGGGTCAAGTACTACTTCGATCATGATGGTCATTATGAAGTAAATACTTGGCATAACGATGGAAATGAAAAGGTATACTTTAAGTCAGATGGATCTCAAGCCTTTAGTGAATGGGTAAAAGCTTCTGATGGCCAGTGGTATTACTTTGACACTTATGGGAATATGGACCAGCCCCGCGGGGAATGGGCAAAAGTTTCCGATGGCCGGTGGTACTATTTTGATAGAAATGGCAATATGGCCCATGATGGCGTAAAAAAAGATATAGCCACAGTCAATGGTAGTGACGGCGTGAATATCTATAATACCTATTACTTTGATCATAATGGTCATTATGAAACAAATACTTGGCATAACGATGGTAGCGAGAAGATATACTTTAAGTCAGATGGCACCCAGGCTAAAGATGGCTGGGCAAAAGCCTCTGATGGCCAGTGGTACTATTTTGACAAATATGGCCATATGGCCCATGATGTTATGAAAAAAGATATAGTTCCACTTAGTGGTAGTGGATTTACTACCTATTACTTTGATCATGATGGTCATTATGAAGTAAATACTTGGCATAACGATGGTAGCGAGAAGATATACTTTAAGTCAGATGGCACCCAGGCTAAAGATGGTTGGGTAAAAGCCTCTGATGGTAAGTGGTACTATTTTGATGAAAATGGCCATATGGCCCATGATGTTATGAAAAAAGATATACCAACAATCGGTGGTGGCGTCGTAAATACCTATTATTTTGATCATAATGGTCATTATGAAGTAAATACTTGGCATAAAGAAGGAAACGAAAAGATATACTTTAAGTCAGATGGAACTCAAGCTCATGAAGAATGGGTATCAATCCCAGGGGGTAAAAATCCTTATTATTTTGATTATACTGGATATATGGCTCATAGTGGCTGGCTATTTACAAAACTAACTAATGGCGTATATGCTAATTATTATTTTGATGATAATGGGCAGTATGAAGAGGATAGTTGGCATGAAGAAGGGGGTAACTATCGTAGTTATTTGAAGGCTAATGGTAAACGAGCCAATGAAGAATGGGTAATAATTGGTGGTCAATGGTACTACTTTGATTATAATGGTTTTATGGTACATGATTGTTATTTAGGTATACCATTGCCTGATAGTGATAGTAATGTACCTGCTACCATACCTGCATATTATTTCGATCATAATGGTCATCCTATTAAACTTGGAAATTTACCAGATATAAGTAAAGAGGATGGGTATATGGTTGAAGAATTGTCAGATCCATGGCGCCATAAAGGCAACCACTTAATTTATAAAAAGTCAGATCTTACTCAAGCAGTTGATGAATGGATAAATGCTGGCGACGGTAATCGCTATTATTTCGATAATAACGGATACTGTACTAAGCGTGAAAAGATAAATGCATAGCTATCATCTATAAGGTGTAAATGGAAAGAGTCAAACAACTATGAAAAGGTTGTTTGACTCTTTTTGATGTAACAATATTTAATAGATGGATGTAAGTTAAGTGCAATAAAAAGTGTGGGTGTTTTTTTACTTAAAATATATTATAATGTTCATATCATGAGCAAAATTGCAAAAAGTGAACAGCTAAATATAGATGAATTTAATATTTTAAAATTTATTTTTAAGACTGGAGAAAGCAGTCAAAGAAAAATATCTTTAATGAGTAATTATTCACTAGGAAAAGTAAA
>NZ_PCYT01000077.1:0-5972 GCF_002553735.1 Lactobacillus sp. UMNPBX17 | reverse complement strand
CAGTATAACAGTAACTGGGACGGTTTTTAAGTACACTATTTTATTTGACGCTTACGGTTGAGGTCGACAACAGAATGGAATATTGAATTCGACTGTCAAACGGGCCCATAAATATTTATTTTCAATCAAACTAGATTAAGGGTGTGGATCTCAGAGATCGTGTAATCAAGAAATGGAGCTGAAAATGAATATTTGCCTCAATCGATTAAAATGGGGTGATTAGGTGAATATTATTGGTATTGATGTTAGTCAAGGTGAAAGTCATGCCACTTTGATAACAAAAGAAGCGGAAGAAATAGCTTTTAAATTTAAGCATAGTAAGAGCGGTTTCCAAATATTAAATTCTTATATTAAACCCGGTACAATAATAATATTTGAAACTACAGGTGTTTATTCGGCTCAGCTTACTACTTATTTAAAAAATAAAAAAGAATGCTCATCTTACTAAAGAAGAACGTGTGATGATTGCGACTTTAAAGTCGCAAGGACTTTCAAATCGCGCAATCGGTCGTCAATTAGGAGTGAACCACCAAACCATTAATAATGAGCTTAAACGTGGTACAGTTTGCCAAATTCGTCGTCAAAAATTCAATGGTAAGACTTACGATTACCCTTATCACATCTACAGTTATGAAGCCGGTCAGAATATTTATCTTAAATGCCACCAACGGTCCGGCCGTCCTCGTTTATATTACCGCTCAAAGCGTTTTTTACAATTGGCCGACCAATTAATGCTTGGTGAATTTGATGAGCATCGTTACTCTCCTCAAGCAGCTATTTATAAGGCACGTGATTTGATGAGTGATGATTTACTGATCCCTAAGTCTGTTGTGACTTTGTATCAGTGGATTAATGATGGTGTATTCCGTACGTCTAACTTGGACCTTTTTGAGAAAACTAAACGTAAACACCATCAATCTCATCCATAAGCCAAAAAGTGCTTAGGACCTAACATTGCTCAACGACTTCAAACTGCGGACCAACGGTCCGAAATTGGTCATTGGGAACTAGACACTATTCAAGGTCATAAAGATGGCAAGGATAGCGTTGTTCTAGTAATGACTGATCGTTTTTCACGGGTTAATATTACGAGAAAAATTGCTGGTAAAACTGCGCATGCAGTAAATCAGTTCTTTATAAATTTACGCCAGAAAATGGGCACAGATGCTTACTATCGCATCTTTAAGACAATAACCTCTGACAACGGTTCAGAATTTAGTGAGTTAACACAAGTTCACGATCATGTTTTCTATGCTGATCCGTATTCCCCTTGGGAACGTGGATCCAATGAAATCAATAATCGTTTTCTCCGGAAGGAGATTACTAAGGGCCAAGCTATTAATGATTATAGTAGTGCCTAGATTATAGCGACTAATAACTGGATGAATCACTATCCACGAGCCATATTTAATGGACGTTCTGCAATGGATGTTTACTGTAAAGCATTCTATCAAGAGATGTCACGTTCTCATCAACCAATAATTAATTGGTCAGTGCTATTTATTTCAGCTTAGTGACTAACTTATTCTTGAAATTTAGAAAGTCTTTTTTTGATAGATTTATACGAAATATGTGCTACACTAAAAGTAAAATAACTATATATATTTTATGAGCTTAGGAGTAACGGATATGGTTTCGAAAAACAATCATCAAGTCTACCAACAAAAGCTTGCCGAAAGGAAGCAACGTTGGGGAATACGGAAGTTATCTGTAGGAGTAGCGTCAGTATTGTTGGGGACAACTTTTATGCTATATAGTAACCATGCGGTATTAGCCGATACGGTGCCAACTAATACACATACTACACTTACTGGTCACAATGTAGCAGACCTTCCAGATTCTTTGCGGACTACAGCTGAAGAAAAAGGAGTGGCAACAAATCACCAAGGTACTCCGCAAGGCCAAGATACTACGCAAAATACTACCAATGAAAAAGGTATAACGCCGAACGTATGGGCTGCACGACTACTGGCAGCGTTAGTAGTAAATCCAACTAGTACTGATCCGAAAGAAGCCTCGACTAGCTTACCGATGTCAAACAAAGACATTAAGCTGGATTCCCAGCCCATGTTAAAGGAGATAATTAATAAGCCCAAGGATAACTGGGTATACAAGAACATGAAGTGGTATCCGGGAGCTTCAACAGAAGAAGTAAAGGAAATCTTGAAAAAACACACTACCAACGATGATAGCGGGAGATACTACTTTGCCGGTGCTGTTAACTATAATGAATCTTACCATGTTGTCTATTTGTTGGCCCGCTCAAATAATTTGAATGATAATCAGTTATATGTAACAATTTTGCATACTTTAACGGGTAATACACAAGAAGAAGTGGTAGCACCTGGTAAATCAAAGAAGGTTGAGTATAACGGGACAGGTGGAACTACTCATCCTCCAATTTTTACTAATTATGATGGGACTAGTGTTTCAATTGATCTTGATGGGGTCGAAAAAGGCGATAAAAAAACATATGGCATGGTGGTTGGTTTTGCATATGGTTACGATACCGGAATTTATGGAGAACCAGCTTCAATGGGAAATGGCTTTATGACGACTCCAATGCCAACGAAAGTGACAACTACGATTCATTATGTTGATCAAGCAACGGGAGACGAACTTGCAGTGCCAAAATCTTTTGAAGGTGTTGCTTATCAGAAATACACAATTACCGGAGAGGCACCAACTATTGATGGATATACATTGAAAAAATCGCCAAATACCACAGGATATATCTCCCCATATAAAGTGGGTGAATCGTATGATTTTAGACTTGATAAACATGTAGTTGTAAAGCAAACAGTAATTGACTCTCAAGGGTTAGTTCGAGTTACTGCGTATTATGATGGTGAAGCGATTGGTAATACGACAAAGTACTTGGGGAACATACCAGATGTTAACGATTACATGTCGTTTTTTGCGCCGAATGGAAAATCATACGCATATATAAATCAAATTATATCAACTAATGATGGTATTGTTTACTATTATGCAAAGGATGGTAGTGAAGATAAGTCTGAAGTTAGAGTTCATTATATCGATGTAACTGGGAATAAAAGTTCTCTTTTTGTGCCGGGAGATGGGAAAGAAGTAGCAACAGATAAGATTAGTGGTAAATTGGGAGAAACTTATAATTATAATGTCAATGTACCAACGGACTATAATTTGGCGACCAATCAAGCAAATACTGTAAAAGGAACATATACTATTGATCATCACGATGAATATGTGTATGTAGTCAAAAAGACTTCAGCAGAGAAGATCACACCAAATGTTCCAACAACCAAGGAACCAGTAGCAGATCCAAGCCACTTAACTACAGATGAACAAGCTAAAGTTCAGCAGAATGTGGAAGACGCTAATAAGGATGAAAATGGCAAGTCAACATTACCAGAAGGCACTACAGTTACAGTAGATGATAAGGGTAACGCAACAGTAACTTACCCAGATCATTCAACTGATACAATCAAAGGTAGCGATTTGGTACGTCCAGCAACCGACGCTGAGAAGACCACACCAAAAGTTCCAGCAAAGGAACCAGTAGCAGATCCAAGCCACTTAACTACAGATGAACAAGCTAAAGTTCAGCAGAATGTGGAAGACGCTAATAAGGATGAAAATGGCAAGTCAACATTACCAGAAGGCACTACAGTTACAGTAGATGATAAGGGTAACGCAACAGTAACTTACCCAGATCATTCAACTGATACAATCGAAGGTAGCAAGTTGGTACGTCCAGCAACCGACGCTGATAACTACAACCCAGAGGTCGTCGAAATTACTGTTAATAGAAACACTAAGCTAGGTCCTACAGAGGCTAAAGAAGCAATTAAGAATGCTCAAAGTTTACCTAATGGAACAACATATAGCTGGTATGGTAAAAAACTTCCGGATACAAGTACATCAGGATCAAAAGATGGCTGGGTAGTAGTTACATACCCAGATACTAGTCATGATATAGTACCTGTTAAGATTAATGTTAAAAAAGATGCAGAAAGCTACACTGTAACTCCTAATAATGAAGTTTCAGTTGATAAGGGAGAAGATGTAGATCCAGCTAGCTTAGTAACCGTAACTGATCCAGATGGCAAGCAAGTACAACTACCAGCAGGTTCAATTGACTGGAAGGATGGCGCAAAGCCTGACTTGACTACTCCAGGTGATAAAACTGGTAGTGTTGAAGTTACCTTCCTAGATGGATCTAAGAAAGACACTGATGTTACAATTCATGTAAAGACTGATGCAGAAACTTATGATCCACAAGCCCAACCTTGGACTACAACTGTTGGCAAAACGCCTAAGGCTGATGAAGTAATTTCAAGCACTGATAAGAATGGTAAGAAGATGCCAAGTGATGCAAACTACACTTGGAAGACTGAACCAAACACAAGTAAAATTGGTGAGGCATCTGGTGAAGTAACAGTAAATTACGATGATGGAAGCCATGATGATGTTCCTGTAACTATTAACGTCAAGGATAAGCTAAATGACAATGAAAAGTACCACATCTATGGCAAAGATGGTCTTAAGGTAGATAAGGGTCAAACTTTAGATCCAAAAGATGCTATCGATGTAAAGGATGCTGATGGTAAGGAGACTACTTTACCAGAAGGCTCAACTGTTGGCTGGACTAAGAAACCTGACTTTAGTCAAGCTGGTAAGGATGTAACTGGTGAAGTAACTGTAACTTATCCAGGTCCAGATGGCAGCAAATCTGACCCAGTAACTGTAACTGTTCATGTCAATGGTGAAAGTGATAAATACAAGGTTGCACCTAAAGATAATGTAATTGTTCCAAGAGGTAGCCAAGTTGAGCCAGAATCAACAGTTGTTGCCCAAACTCCAGATGGCAAACCAACTAGTTTCCCAGACGGAACCAAGCATGAGTGGATAACTAAGCCTGATACTGACTCTACTGGTAAGCGTACTGGTGTAGTTAAGACTACCTTCCAAGATGGTTCTACTACCACAACTACTGTTAGTGTAACTGTTGAGCCAAACCAAAGTGATAACTACGATCCAAAAGGCCCAAAGAACTCAGACGACAGAGTCCCAGTAAAAGATCCAGAACACTTAACTAAAGGTGACAAGGATAAGGTTAAGGACGAAGTCGGCACAGTAAATCCAAATCTTCCAAAGGATACAGAAGTTGAAGTAGATGATAAGGGTAACGCAACGATTAAATACCCAGATAAGTCAACTGATACAATCCCAGGTGGAGACTTGGTACGTCCAACGGAAGATAAAGATAACTACGATCCAAAAGGGCCAAAGAACCCAGACGACAGAGTCCCAGTAAAAGATCCAGAACACTTAACTAAAGGTGACAAGGATAAGGTTAAGGACGAAGTCGGCACAGTAAATCCAAATCTTCCAAAGGATACAGAAGTTGAAGTAGATGATAAGGGTAACGCAACGATTAAATACCCAGATAAGTCAACTGATACAATCCCAGGTGGAGACTTGGTACGTCCAACGGAAGATAAAGATAACTACGATCCAAAAGGGCCAAAGAACCCAGACGACAGAGTCCCAGTAAAAGATCCAGAACACTTAACTAAAGGTGACAAGGATAAGGTTAAGGGTGAAGATAGCGGCTCAACTTCAGGACAAACAGACGCTGGCAATATCACACCAACTATTCCAGGTGGCAAGGTTACTGTTAAAGATCCAAATCACTTAACTGATGATGAAAAGAATCAAGTTAAGAAGAATGTGGAAGATGCTAATAAGGGTAGCTTCTCAGCAGGCACAGTTATTACAGTAGGTGATGATGGTACTACTACAGTAACCTACCCAGATGGTTCAAAGGATGTCATTGCTGGTACTGATTTAGTCATCGCTGCTAAAAGCGAAGATGTTCTTGGAAGCAAGCATCATTCACACAAGAATGGTTCAAACTCTAGTCACGCTGATGGAGTTAAGGGAGCTTCTACTGCTAATGGCAGCATCGCAAACGCTGGTAACAACCT
>NZ_PCYT01000076.1:0-5976 GCF_002553735.1 Lactobacillus sp. UMNPBX17 | reverse complement strand
CCGAATGGACTTTTTATTTTTTATCAAGTGTTCAATTTAATTTTACAATCGGCGAGTATTTATTTGTTCAACAAAATCAAAATGAAGTACCAGATGATAATCAACTCAAAAATGCATTAATTCACTCAAAGCTTTATTTGAATAAAGGACTTTGTGACTTAATAATGCTTGATATTGAGAATGGAAATTCAAAGGAAAAGTTAAATTCAGAAGATTTAACTATTGAACATATCATGCCACAGACAATGAGTAAATCGTGGCGTAAGAATATTTCTGATGAAGAACATGATGAATTTGTTCATACATTAGGGAACTTATCTATAACTGGATATAATTCTGAAATGTCTAATAAGAGTTTTGCTGAAAAGAAACATATTTTAGAAGAAAATTCTAAAGCAATAATTCTTAATAAGGATGTAGTAGATAAAAATGAATGGACAATCGCAGATATTAAGGCTAGAGCAGAAAGGTTGGCAGATATACTACTGAATCGTTATGAATTGAATCCTATTGAAGATTCAAGAATTGAGTTTGAAGCTGTAGATAAAATTGGATTAGACAATTTAGATGCGACTACAGGAAGGAAATTGGTTTCATTTACTCTTGAAGGATCGAAGTATCCTGTTAAGTACTTTAAAGACGTTCCTCTTCAAGTCATTCAAATTTTAGACCAAGATAATCCTGATTTGTTGAAAAGCCTAGTTGGATTAACTTGGAAAGGAACATTAAACAATGCTAATCAAAATAATAGCTTCATAATTTGTCAAGAGAAAGATATTGATGACAAATTAAAGTGGAGTTACTCCAAAGTTAGAGATGATATCTATGTAATGACTGGTGGAAGTGCTCATCGTAATATGCATGTGCTTAAGCAAATAATTGAAGCATATAAGATACCAAAAGATGAATTTTATCTTTCTGTTAAAGTGAAAGAAAATTAAATGAAATTACCAATCACAATAACTCAAATTGCTCATCAACCTAAAATATTGCCTTTAAATAGGATTGTTAAGGGCAATGATTTTACGATTAAGCAATTGAACCCAAATACTGTCATCTCAAAGGAAGATGAAAATATAAAACCGACTGAGGTAGGAACCATAGTGGATTATCTTTCTCGCTATGTGTTGCTTGCTGATGAACACGCCTTTGACGTTGCGAATGCTAAAGCCAAACAAGATTTGATTCATGGAATTATTCCGGTTAAAGAATATAAGAAGCTTTTAGATCAAGAAGAAAGATTAAGATATTTAGTTAAAGATCTGTCAGATGTTGATTCATTATCAGATGAAGCTATTTACTTGGCAACAGACATCTGTGCGTGGGAAGATGCATTTCGCAGTGGTCGCTATGTTAAACCCAAAGCACATCCTGATAAGTTAACAATTGAACACATTAAAATGATGATTCAACGTGTTGAGGAATTTTTCGAAGAATTTGGTTGGCCAACTAGGGATGCATTTTTTGCTAAGGCTGAAAATGGTTTTGTCTCTGGAGATGGTGACTATCTTTTAAAACAGACATTATTGGATTTAAAGGTTTCAGTGAAAACTACTATGCAAATTTCATGGGTTCGCCAGTTGCTTTTGTATTATACGTTAGGATTTTATAATCATTTTAATAATGAAAATATTGAACGATTAATGATTTTCAACGCAAGAACAAATACCGTGTTTTTTATTGATATTGCTAATATTGATCAGTCCGTCTTTGAATTTGTTTACGATGCAGCTGAAAAACAAAGTAAGATTAATGAAAGAGAATTACGAAAGTATATAAATTAAATGCACTTGACTAAAGTGCATTTTTATTTTTCGAATATTAGTTCTTTTATTATTTGGCTTGACAAGTTAAAATAATATTAATTAATATTTTCGTTGCTCTAACAACGAAAATTAGAAGGACTGAAAAACTTATATGTCAGATAATAATATAAAAGCTAAAAGTCAACTTGAACAGGCTTTATATAGTGCCGCAGGCGATTTACGTTCTAAAATGGATGCTAATGAATATAAGAACTATTTATTGGGAATAATTTTTTATAAGTATCTTTCTGATAAGATGCTATATTATGTGGGACAACTTATTGGTGATCCGAATGCAGATTTAAAAGCTAATCAAAAATTATATGAAGAAAACGCCGAAGATGAAGAACTTTTAAAGGAATTAAAAAGAACTTTTTCGTATACAATTTCTCCTAGACACACATTTACGTATTTATTAAATGAAATTAATGGAGAAGCTAGAACTCAAAAAGGTGAACTTAAAACATTTCAAATTTCTGATTTGGCGGAAGCTTTTAATGACATTGAAAGTATAAGTGAAAATTTTGCAGGATTGTTTGAAGATGTTGATTTATATTCCAAGGCATTAGGTGATAATGCCCAGCAACAAGCAGATACTATTGCTAACGTCATTAAAGCAATAGGTGATTTAGAGATTGTTAAAACTAAGGGTGATACTTTAGGTGATGCCTATGAATTTTTAATCGGCAAATTTGCCGAAAGTTCAGGAAAAAAAGCAGGTGAATTTTATACACCTCAAAAAGTATCAGAGTTGTTAACTAAATTAACTTTAGTTGGAGGCAAATACCCAGATGGTTTAACAGTATATGACCCAGCAATGGGATCAGGGTCTTTGCTTTTAAATTTTGGAAAATACATTGAAAAATTTGGCGGAAAAGCAGATCAGATAATTTACTTTGGACAAGAAATTAATTTCTCAACACATAGATTGGCTAAAATGAATATGATTCTTCATGGTGTTGATTTTGGTAATCAGCATCTTCGCAGAGGTAATACACTTAGTGCTGATTGGCCACCTGTTGCTAAAACTATGTTTGATGCTGTAGTAATGAACCCGCCATATTCTTTAAAGTGGCCAGCTGATAAAGGCTTTTTACAAGATCCTCGGTTTAGCCCATATGGTGTACTACCTCCCAAATCAAAAGCTGATTACGCATTTCTATTGCATGGTTTTTATCATTTAAAGAATACAGGTACTATGGCTATTGTTTTACCTCATGGTGTTCTATTCCGAGGAGCAGCAGAAGGTAAGATTCGTAAGAAGCTCCTTGAAAATGGTTCAATTGATGCGGTAATTGGATTACCATCTAACTTGTTCTACAGTACTAGTATTCCAACTGTTATTGTGGTGTTGAAGAAGGATAAAACTGATAGAAGTGTAATGTTTATTGACGCTTCTAAAGGATTTGAAAAGAAAAAGAACCAAAATGAGTTAAGAGAAAAAGATATTCAAAAGATTCTTGATACTTATGAGAAGCGTGAAGATGTTGAACGTTATGCTCATTTAGCTAAGTTTGATGAAATTGAAGAAAACGATTTTAATCTTAACATCCCAAGGTATGTGGATACTTTCGTTCCCGAGCCTCCGGTAGACCTGAAGAAAGTAGCTGCTGACCTGCATGAAACAAATGTTGAGATTGAGAAAAATCAACGAGAATTGGTCGGCATGTTAAAGGAATTAACTTCAGATGATTCTGATATTATGGATGGCCTGGATGCCATTATAAAGGAACTGGAGGGCGAGCTTCATGAATAGAAGAGAGGTGAAAAGTGCTCCAGTATTGCGCTTTAAAGGATTCACTAACGATTGGGAGCAACAATCGTTAAAAAAAATATTTACTACTATTACCGATTATGTAGCAAACGGCAGTTTTGCTAGTTTACGACATAATGTTAAAACATATAAAAACCCTAATTATGCTTATCTTATAAGATTAATGGATGCTTCAAATAATTGGAACGGCCCTTGGTTATTTACGGATAAAAAAGGATATGATTTTTTGAGTAAGAGTTCTCTTAAACCCAAAGATATTTTACTATCCAATGTTGGAGCTGGGGTTGGTAAAACTTTTCAAGTGCCTAAATTGGATAAGCCTATGACACTTGCACCTAATGCTGTTTTATTAAGATCTAATAAATTAAATAACCAATTTTGCTTTTATTTATTAAAGTATCCACAAAATAAAAATAAGGTATTAAGTTTGGTTGGTGTAAGTGCGCAACCCAAACTTAATAAAACTGATTTCGGAAGATTGATTTTTAATATTCCTAGTGATCGAAGTGAGCAAGATAAAATTAGTAAAATTCTTTCAAAACTAGATAAAATTGTAAATCTTCAGCAACGAAAATTGAAATTATTAAAAGTTATGAAAAAAGCACTATCTCAATATATGTTTTGTCAAGAGACAGAATTCGTTCCTATTTTAAGATTCAATTCGTTTTCTGATAAATGGAAATATGAACGTCTTAAGAAGCTTATAGTTAAAGAAATTAAAGGTAAAGCTAAAGCTGATATGAAGGGAACAAAATCTACTTATATCGACACTGCATTATTAAATGGTGGCTCCATAACAAAAGTTGATTCGCCTACTGATACATTTCACAATGATATTATTATTCTTTGGGATGGCTCACAGGCTGGAAAAATTTATCATGGGTTTACTGGTGCATTAGGATCAACTTTGAAAAGCTATAAACCAAAGTATTCAGGAGGATTTTTATATCAATATTTAAAAAGTAAAGAGCCCATAATTTTTTTACGGTATAGAACTCCCAATATTCCTCATGTAATAAAGGATTTTACTGAGATTTTTAAAATAAACGTTCCAAGTGTTAAAGAACAAGAAAAAATTTCAAAAACATTGAATTATTTGGATCAAAGAATTTTAGTTGAAACTAAAAAAATAGGCTCGATTAAAAAAATAAAAAAATTTTTACTCCAAAACATGTTCATCTAACGAAAAAAGGCATCAAACGATGCCTTTTTTCTATAGCTGTGATAAATGATGCAGTATTTTATCGTTATCTTTGTTTTCAAGCTCACGAATAATATGAATATAAGTCTCTTGTGTCGTTGTGGTATTATTATGACCTAAACGTTTAGCTACACTAGCCACTGATACTCCTTCATATAATAAAAGTGAAGCATGAGTATGTCTAAGACCATGAATAGAAATAATTGGAATATCTAGTTCCTTACAATACGATTCTAATTTTTGATTCAAAGTAGAATTATAAACTCGTTGATTTTTACCAAAGAAAATAGGTTGATCAGATTCCTTTTGTTGAATCATAGACTGAAATTGTTGCATTAATTGCCAGTCAACCATTACTGTTCTATTAGATGATTCATTCTTTGTAGGCTGAAAATATCCAACTTTTTCTTTGTAATTCCACGATTTATTGATAATAATACTCTGTTTTTCAAAGTCGAAATCTTCAGGGGTAAGTGCTAATGCCTCTGCAAATCTCAATCCTGTCTTAGCAATTAGGAAGAAGAACCAATCCCAGTTTAATTCTGCTTTTAAATCTAAAGATCTTAATAAAGTTTGAAGTTCATAGAGATTTAAAAACTTTATTTTCTTTGAACTAGGTTCACATCCTTTAATAATTGCTCTTCTTGTGGGATCAGTTTTTAAGAGGCCGTCATCTACTGCATCGAATAAACTTGCTTTAAGATGATGGTGGAAATCTAGAGTCGTATTTTTTTCATGATCTTTTGCATATAAATTTAGAATTCGTTGATAACTCTGTCGAGTTAATTCATTCATATGTAAATTAGGTGCTAATTCTTGCAACTTACGCTGAACTAAATAGTATTTATTAAGCGTAACAGGACGAACAGCATTATCTTTATATAGATGAATCCAATCTAGATAATATTTATAAAACAACTTGGTACTATATTTTCGTGACATATAAAAACCTCCTTAAACTTTAGTCACTCTGACATTGTTTAAGGAGGTTTTATTATTATGCAAGATTAAATGAACATATTCTGGAGAAGAAATTGTTTGAATTGTTTCATATACTGAATTCTTTTTTTATTAATACGTAGGTAATTTAAATAGTTAGAGTAAAACTGTCCTATTTTTTGTTGCTCATTATTGTCAGGTATAAATATAGCTATGTTTTCTAAATCTTTTAAGTTAAGTTTATTTCTGCTACTTCC
>NZ_PCYT01000075.1:0-6133 GCF_002553735.1 Lactobacillus sp. UMNPBX17 | reverse complement strand
GGCAGAAAATCTGTCAGCCGTATGGTTTGAGTTGTAAAATCCTGGGAAATTAGCATTTATTTATTTTTTAGTTAGTATGGAAATGAATGTAAGGGGTTACATTAGCATAACAACGTATATATATAAAAGTATTCGCTAATGCAACTAGAGATTTTTTACCTAGCCAAAAAAGGAATAGAGGAATAATTCTTATGAAGAAAATTTTAGCAATTAATTCAGGTAGCTCTTCTTTTAAGTTTAAGCTTTTTACTTTTCCCGATGAAAAAGTAATTAGTGAAGGCCTGGCCGATCGAGTCGGACTAGAGGGTTCAACCTTTGCCATTAAAGTTAATGGTGAAAAACATAAAGAAGAAATCGCAATTCCAGACTCTGAAACTGCGGTCACAATTTTACTTAAAAAGCTCAAGAAATATAACTTAATCAATGATCCTAAAGAAATTATTGGAATCGGACACCGGATTGTTGCTGGTGGTGAAGAATTTAAGGATTCAGCGCTAGTTGATCAGGAGACGCTCAAGAAAATTTATGATTTGAAGCAATACGCTCCTTTACACAATGCCGTAGAAGCTGACGTAATTAAGGCCTTTATGAAGTTCTTGCCAGATGCGGCTGAAGTTGCTGTCTTTGATACTTCATTCCACCAGAGTTTAGATAAAGTTCACTATTTATATTCTCTTCCTTACAAGTATTATAAAAAATACGGTGCAAGAAAGTATGGTGCTCACGGCATCTCCCTTAGATATATTAGTCAAGAAGCCGCCAAAATCTTAAACCGTGACCTTAAAGATTTAAGATTAATAGTTTGTCACTTGGGATCCGGTGCTTCAATCACTGCTGTTAAAAACGGTAAATCCTACGATACATCAATGGGCTTCACTCCAGTAGCGGGAATTACAATGAGCTCTCGTTCAGGTGATGTCGATCCCTCCCTACTGCCCTTTATTATGAAAAAGGAAAACTTAAGCATTGATCAAATGATGAAAATTCTGAATCATAAATCAGGCTTACTTGGTATTTCAGGAATATCACCTGATATGCGTGATTTACGTAGTGATGTGACTCCTCTATCTGGTGAGAAGAAGGTTCGTGCTGACCTAGCTCGTAATATTTTTATCAATCGAATCGTTCGCTATGTCGGTGGCTATATTCTTGAAATGGGCGGACTTGATGGCATCATTTTCACGGCTGGCGTTGGTGAACACGATTACGGCGTTCGTGAAGGTGTTATGGATTCATTGAAGCTCTTAGGCTTAAAGCCTGATCTTGCCGCTAATAAGAATAATGATACGTTCATCACTAAGAAGGATTCTAAGATTATTGGGATGGTAATTCCAACCAATGAAGAATTAATGATTGAGCGCGATGTAGTCAGAATTGCTGGATTGAAGTAGAATTTTGGATACTTATTTTTCAAATTAAAGAATTTGAGATAAAAGAAAAATGATATCTTTGCATGTTGCATTGATATCATTTTTTAGTTTTTAATATAATCGATTATCTTTATTTCTTACAATAATTCTCACAACTAAGTGATATGTTTTCTTATAAACAAGGCTATATAGCTAGCTTTTTAGTTTTGTATCCATAACGATCAAAGTAATTTCCAGCACCACTGCCAAATCTTATAGCTTTTACCTTTTTACCATGTCTAGTTTTAGTAACAGGCACATAATAGATACCATTTCCAGCTCCCGTTACCCAGTCATTGGTATTAAATGAAGTAATACCATGCCATTTAAGTTTATAGGCTTGAAATTGAATAGTATTTATCTTTGAAATAAGCTTACGGTGCTCTTTTATATTTTGATGTTCTACTCTATTTTCCCACTTTGCATATTCTTTTTCAGGTAAAATTTTATAAAGCTTTCTTCCATCTACTGTATGTGCTGTTATCTTACAATGTTTAATTCTTCCATCTTCTTTATAATACCAAGTACCTCTTGTTGCCTTAGGTGTTGTAAACAGAGACTTAGCTCCCCAGCTTGCCGCATTAACATTATGATTTGATTTACTAAAAGTAATACTACCTATCCCTATAGCTATTACAATTATGCTAATGATCTTTAAAAAATTTCTTTTATTCATTGTACGTACTTCCCTACATCTATTAATCTTTATTCTCCAACGGTGAAATCTGATCCTGGTAGAACTTATTTAGCCCTAAGCGAACCTTTTTCTTCCATTGCAACATGTTCATATCAGGATGAGTTTTACGAAATTCACTAAACACTTTAAATGATAGTAAAGCATTAATTCCCGTTTGTTGGTGATCAACTTCGTTTGGGTCATAATGACGAATAACAAATTTGAGATCATCAATATTAAGTCCATTTTCATCAGCGAACTTTTTAATTAGATCTTCTCTAGCATCATCGATCATATTTTGTAAGAGTTCGTTAACTTGCTTATTTCTAAACTTTTCAGGATCAAATTTAATTTGAAACCATAAATTATTTACAATATCAGCCAATGACTTATTGTTCTTACCTAGATTTTCGATATAGTCATCGATTTCTTTTACTTCAGCCTTAGTTCGCTTACTGTTTTCTTTATCATCTGATGGAATATAAGCCTGAATCAATTGAACAATATAAGCATAATTAATCTCTTGTCTACCAGTATTTTCAAGCTCATAATCTGGATCGAACTGATCATCATCTTCTGTTGCTGGCTTATCCTTACCTGTAGCTTCTCTAACCTTTTCTTTAACAACTTCATATGTCGCCCGGGTATCCTCAATGAACATTGGATCTAAGCCATAATCTTTTTCAAGATCAATATTATTGAATTCATTGTAAGTTTTGATAGCACCTAAGCTTTTATCAAAATCCTGATATTCTTTTAGAAATCGTTTTTGATCATCAAGCGGAGCTTCAGTAATTGGAATACCTTGATCTCCCTGATACTTAATGATCTTCTTTTCAGCATTATTGAACTGTAGAATTGATTCATCCCAAGTCGGAGCAAGAGCTTGCTTTTCGCTACCTTCGGTATAAAGCATTAAGGCACCATTGATACTTTCTTTATATTTCTTAGGATATTGATAAGTAACTATCTGTCCATATCTTTTATCTCTATCGAAGATACGGTTAGTTCTCGAAAATGCTTGGATTAAATCCTTATACGGCATTGGTGCACGATCCAAGAATAAAGTTGATAAACATGGTGCGTCAAAGCCGGTTAACAGACGATCAACTACTATGACAATATCTAATTGTTGAGAACGTGGTTTAAACTCATCTTTTTTACGAGCTAAACGATCATTCACGTTTGTGTTATATGCGCCTAACTCAGCCATAGAATAATGAGTATTAAACATCTTATTGTAATCTTCTAAAGATTGCTTCATCTCATTTTGGTTAGCCTCATCGCCATCACCATTTTCGCCAATCGAGTATGTAATTGCTATTTTAGGAAAATCTGGCAATACTTTCTTAATTCGATTAGGAATTTTAATATCTGGATCTTTATCATTAATTACATCCCTAAAGATTCGATAATATTTTTGAGCTTGCTTAATAGAGCTAGTAGTAAAAATGGCATCGTAGGTGTAGCCACGATTATCTTTGTTATAAATACCTAATTTGCGATATGAATTATTTAGAATTCTTTTTACTACTGCCTTCATGTGCGAGAGGGATGCATATTCTTTATTTCTAGCATCAGTATCTGATTCATCAGCATCCTCTGACACATTACTTTCCTCCTCTACTTGAAAACCAAGTACAGCTTTATCTCTGATAGCATCCTTAATGGTATATTTATGCAAGCATTTTCCATATTGTTGTTCAGTAGTTCGAGCATTCTTTCCCTTAGCCTCACGAGCATTTTCTGCAAAAATAGGAGTACCAGTGAAGCCATACCATAAAGGTGGATTTTTAGTAAAAAATGCATCTATTTCATTCTTTTGATCGGGAGAGACTGCACGGTGACATTCATCAACGATAAAGGCTAATTTTATATCTTTTAACTTACGGTATAGACGTTTTTGTTCTTGATCTTGAGCGATTCGCTTGAATAAAGCCTGCATTTTTTGTCTAGTAGTAACGATAACCCTTTTATCTGAACTTACTAACTTACGGGCAAGAGAATAACTATTTTCAGTACCTTCAACGTCAATTGAGTCATTCTGAGCATAGGTTTCAAATGCTTGAGTAGTTTGAGTATCTAAATCATTACGATCAATTAGAAATATCGTCTTTTGAATTGATGGAATTTTAAGTAAATTATGTGCAACCTTATAAGAAGTTAAAGTCTTACCGGAACCTGTTGTATGCCAAACAAAACCAGAATATGGTTGATCTTTATTATCTTTTCCGTATGACGCATCAAAAATGGCTTGAATTGCATGAATTTGATATGGACGTAACACAATAATACTGTGTTGTGTGCTATCTAAAGCAATATAGTTAGCCACCATATTATGAGCTGCAGGAATAGACAGTACGTCTTTAGCAAATTCAAGATAATTTTGCACAGGCTTATTTTCTTTATCTACCCAAGTAGTTAAAAACTTCTCTTTTAATTGTTGTCCAGCAGCAATGTATTGGGTATAACTTCCGTTAGTTACGACAAAGAATTGAAGAGTTGAGAATATTCCATTAAACATCTGCTCATCAATATACTTTTGAATCTGATTGAAAGCTTCTTTAGGTGAATGTGCTCTATTCTTCAATTCAATATGAATCATCGGTAAACCATTGATTAAAAGAGTTACATCCCCACGACGATTACGATCTACTTCTCTGCGTTTATGAAATTGAATTTGATGCACTACTTCATAGACTGAATTACCACCAGCAATATTATTATTGTTAATCACTACAAAGTCAGCAGTACCTAATTTAGTATTATCTCTTTGAATTTGTAATCTGACTTCCCCATTAACTCCTGCAAGCCATTCTGCAGATTTATAGAAAGTTGGATGAATTATCTTAGATTTAATAATTGCCTTTTCATTATCAGTTAATGGAACATCCTTTAAAACATCTTTGTTTGAGCGAGATAAAATCTTAAAGAAGTTATTCCAAAGATCATCTTCATTTTTAATATCATCACGAAGAGTCCATTGTGACTCTCCATGAGTAAGTTGGTCAATTAAATTTTGTTCGAGTACATTCTCTTGTTCCACGAATTTGATACTCCTTATTTTTAATATTGCTTATAATTAAATTATCTCATTTAAATTTGGAATTGCATTACTTTTATTTACGTTTTTCGTTTGGGAGCAGCGTAAGTTAGGAGATATATCTGAAATAATTCGAGGAGCATCTCCCAGACCTATTAGTGATCCCAAGTGGTTTAATAGTAATTCAAATATTGGATGGTTACGCATTTCTGATGTGACTGCTCAACATGGACGAATACAGCACTTGTCTCAACACATATCTATACTGGGACAAGCAAAAACAAGAGTAATTTCAACACCGCATTTATTATTGAGCATAGCTGCATCTGTGGGTTATCCAGTTATTAATTATGTTAAAACTGGTGTTCATGACGGCTTTCTCATATTTGAAAATCCAAAGTTTAATATAGATTTTGGATTTTACTGGTTAGCTTTCTACAAACATGAATGGCAAAAATTTGGTCAACCAGGTAGTCAGGTTAATTTAAATAGTTCTATTGTTAAAAAAACTAATATTGGATTGCCTGATAACGTTGAACAAAAAGCTATTGTTCATCTTCTCAAATTAATAGATAATCGTATAACCCTTCAGCAACGAAAATTAGAAAGTTTTCAATTTACTTATCACGAAATAATTAGGCGACTTTTTTTAAAAAAAGCAAAGTGGCAGCAAACCAAATTATCTGATTTAGTAACTATTTTAGATAAAAATAGAAAACCGGTTAAAAAAGAAGACAGATTATTTGGCGATACTCCATATTATGGAGCTAATGGAATTCAAGACTATATCAGCGGATTTACTCATAAAGGAGAATTTATACTTATAGCCGAAGATGGAGCTAACAGTTTAACAGAATACCCTATTTATTTTGTCAAAGGTCAAATTTGGGTTAATAATCATGCACATGTTTTAAAAGTAAATAAAGATGTAAGCCCATTATTTCTAGCTTTAGCATTAAAGCAGATTAATTATTCAAAATATACTGTTGGAAGTAGCAGAAATAA
>NZ_PCYT01000074.1:0-6225 GCF_002553735.1 Lactobacillus sp. UMNPBX17 | reverse complement strand
AATGGACTTTTTTTAATATTTGAACGAAGTGTTCAATTTGATTTTACAATCCGCCGTTTTTTCTATTTATGCAATTAACCCAGATAATTTAAATGATAATACACAAAACTTAATAGTAATTTTGATAGATCCATATCATTTAGTCTGTCCTGTTGCTAATAGACAAAAAAATTTTAACAAAGATGAAAATCGACACTATACTTTCGAAAAATATAAAGAATGTAGACACTCGCTAAGCGACCTATTCAAAGAGAAATTTGATAATTCCGATTCAGTTCGCTACATTCACTTAAACGCCTTTGCCTCAAAATAAGCTCATGATTACTCAAAATCATGGGCTTTTTCTTTTGCATCCCTTACGCTTAACATCCTCTATCTTCAGACCCGGATTACACGCGGCGGAATAAACCCACCCAATCCACCCCTAGCATATAAGAGGAAAAATCACTCCACTAAAATCAAATTTAAGGATCACGTACACAATATACGTGCTTCAGGCATGACGCCTGTACGCATGCTGATTCTTCAGCAATGACTACTACCTCATGAGAGTTATAGACTCGTGGATCTTGCTTCGAAGGGTTTTGTACATTATAGGCTCCTTTCCATGCTGAACCTATGGCCTATTACATTTTTTATATTTCAAGGAGGAAAAGACCACATGAAGAAAAATTTAAGAATTGTTAGCGTCGCTGCTGCTGCTTTATTAGCTGTTGCTCCTGTTGCTCCTGTTGCTGCTTCTGCTGTAAGCACTGTTAATGCTGCTAGTGTTACTTCCGCTACTCAATTAGGTAAGGTACCTACTTTAGCTAATGGTGATGCTGTAAATGTTAAGCCAAATGTTTCATTAAACACAGTACATGGTTCAATTAAGGCAGCTATTTCTGTATCATTTGACGCTACTTTTAACGGTACTACTGCTACCTCAAACTTTAAGCCTGGATACTCAAACATCCAACTTTTCCACGGTAGCAAGGAAATTACTAATTTACAAGATGTTCATTACCTTACTGCAGGTTCAACTTACCGTGTTGTAATGAGCCATGTTGGTTTAAACTTTGGTTCACAAAACGCAAACAAGGAAATCACTTTAACTATGCCTGAAGGCGATTTCTTCCAACTTGCATCAAACAATACTGTTACAAACTCAAGAACTATTAAGCTTGACTAAAACGGTACTGTAACCTTGAACCAAGTTGCTATCAACGTAACTGCTAAGGACTTTGCTAACCCAGCCGTTGTTGCTTGGTACGACAGAGAAACTAACGTTAACGTAACTAGCGGTAACATTACTTTAGATGCTGGTAAGATGAACGTTGCTCAATTTGTAGCTGCTGCAGAAAACAAGTATGTTGCACGCAACAATGCAGGTGACAAGTACAACAGTCAATCAAGTACTATTTCATACAGCAACAACATCAAAGAAGCTTTAAAGGCTATGAACATTGATGTTGATGCTAATGGTTGGTTTGTTGCTCCTAAGTCATTCACTTTTGAAATGACTGCTTCAGCAAACAACAATGATGCTTCAGCTAAGTTACCAATTACTGTTACTGTTCCAAACGGTAAGGACGTAACCCCAGCAACTGTTCCAAGTCAAAGCAAGACTATTATGCACAACGCATACTTCTACGACAAGGACGCTAAGCGTGTTGGTACTGACAAGGTAACTCGTTACAACACTGTAACTGTTGCTATGAACACTACTAAGCTTGCTAACGGTATTTCATACTACGAAGTAATCGAAAACGGTAAGGCAACTGGCAAGTTCATCAACGCTGACAACATCGATGGTACTAAGCGTACTTTGAAGCACAACGCATACGTTTACAAGACATCAAAGAAGCGTGCTAACAAGGTTGTTCTTAAGAAGGGTGAAACTGTAACTACTTACGGTGGTTCATACACATTCAAGAACGGCAAGAAGTACTACAAGATCGGTAACGACACTAAGAAGACTTACGTTAAGGTTGCAAACTTTGACTAATATTCTTGGTCAACAAGATAGCTAGTACACGCTAACTAAATAAAGGGAAAACGAGGCATTTGCCTCGTTTTTTCTTTTGCACTAAAAAGCTCATGATCTCAATAATCATGGGCTTTTTATACGTTTTCTATAATTCATAACTAATAAATAACATAAACCTTATATTTATGCATATTAATATAAACATGTGAGACCGTAAAATAGTTTGTGTAAGGATGAATTATTCCTTAATTTAATTTCCTAAAACATTAGAAAAAGGAGTTCCTTACGGTTTTAGAAAAGCATGGGAAAATCGTAAGTTAGTTGGTGGAGCACTCAAGGCTGCACATGTCCGCCCTGATTACCACTTGTATGAGGATCTATTTCAAGAAGATCTGATCATTTACGCCGAAATGCTCGAAGAATTAGCTACTGAAAAGGCTCGCACGGAAATTGATAAGTTAAGCTTCAAGAAGGTTCTCTGGCAGACGCTGAATCGATTGAAGCGTAAACAACGCGTGTGTGAACGCAACACTGACATGGATGAGGCCTACGATCTTGGCGAAAAAGCCGATTGGAACAACTTAGTTGTCTTGAAGCAAGAAGTTAACAAGTTGACCGAGATGGAGCAGATTATTTTCTACGAGCACCTACTCTCTGACAAGAAGATCACACAATTAGCCGCGGAATACGGCACCTCACGCAGAACCCTCACTCGCCTCAAGCATGATTTGTTGGTTAAGCTTCGCAAGATGCTGGTTAAATAAATATATTTTCTCACAAAAAAATGCCACTTTTTTGCGTATTAAATAGTGGGAACTATTTTACTGATGTACAAGCTATTATGAGGTAAAATATGGGAAAAAGAATAACTTGATATCCTGGCATTACGCAAGATCTGGTATTTGGCCATGTGATGAGCAAGAAAAAAATTGCCTAGAGCTGCTCCGCCGTGCTTATCCTGAGTTGAATTTGCAGAAGATTAATGTAATCACTCAATATGACGGCAACATTGGTCTTGAGAGCAAAAACTTTCGCGTCTGGGCACAAGATGACAAAGGTCGTATCTATGACATCGAAATGCAGACGACTAATAAGCATGATTTAGAAGAACGCATGCAGTATTACGCTGCGGGGTTGAATAACTTCACTTTGAAATCGGGCCCACCTTACACTAAGCTTAAATCTACTTACGTTGTGTTTTTCTGTACGTATGATCCATTCGATCAGGGAGAAAGCATGTATGAATTCAATTTCTTTGATCGCAAAACCAAGACTATAGAATTTAACGTAGGCATGCATATCAAAGTTTTCAACTCTAAGGGCAAGAACCGCGATCTTAACCAAAAGATATTGGATTTCTTGGATTATATGAATGGCGTAATTAACCATGCTCAAGGCTATATTGCCGACTTGCAAAAGGATATCGATCATTATGTTAATAGTGGAAAGTGGGTCGATGACATGGATAAGTTGGCTTATGAAATGAATCAGGTTGCGATGAAGGCAGCAGAAAAGGCTACTAAAAAAAAGCTATAGAAGATGCAATTACGTTAATTCAAGCATTAAAGCAAGTTGATCTTTCTTCTGAAGTGATTTTTGAAAAAGTATTGCAAGATTACAGTAACGATTTATCTAGCGATGAGATTAAGAAGCTAGTAGAAGAAAATTATTAAGTAAAAATTGTAATTAAGTAAAATAGTTCCTAGAAGCTGGCATGCATGAAGCGTGCTGGCCATTTTTATGCAAAAGAAAAAACGAGGCAAATGCCTCGTTTTCCCTTTATTTAGTTAGCGTGTACTAGCTATCTTGTTGACCAAGAATATTAGTCAAAGTTTGCAACCTTAACGTAAGTCTTCTTAGTGTCGTTACCGATCTTGTAGTACTTCTTGCCGTTCTTGAATGTGTATGAACCACCGTAAGTAGTTACAGTTTCACCCTTCTTAAGAACAACCTTGTTAGCACGCTTCTTTGATGTCTTGTAAACGTATGCGTTGTGCTTCAAAGTACGCTTAGTACCATCGATGTTGTCAGCGTTGATGAACTTGCCAGTTGCCTTACCGTTTTCGATTACTTCGTAGTATGAAATACCGTTAGCAAGCTTAGTAGTGTTCATAGCAACAGTTACAGTGTTGTAACGAGTTACCTTGTCAGTACCAACACGCTTAGCGTCCTTGTCGTAGAAGTATGCGTTGTGCATAACAGTCTTGCTTTGACTTGGAACAGTAGCTGGAGTTACTTCCTTGCCGTTTGGTACGTTAACAGTAACAGTCATGCTCTTTGAAGCATCGTTGTTGTTTGCTGAAGCATGCATAACGAAGCTGAATGACTTAGGAGCAATGAACCAGCCTTGAGGATCTACATCAGAACCAGCAGCCTTTAAAGCTTCTTTGATGTTGTTGCTGTAAGTGATGTGGCTTGATTGTGGACGTACGTCGTTTTCTGCGTAGTACTTAGCACGAACAGCTGCAATAACTTGATCAACGTTCATCTTACCAGCATCTGAACCTGAGTAAAGGTCAACATTACCAGAAGTTACAACTGCACCAGTTGAAACTTCGTGCCAGTTAACGATTGCTGGGTTAGCGAAATCCTTAGCAGTTACTGACATAACAACTTCATTTAAGGTTACAGTACCGTTCTTGTCAAGTTGAATAGTTCTTGAGTTAGTGAAGCTGTTGTTTGAAGCCAGCTTGAAACCATCACCTGCTGGGAAAGTTAAAGTGATCTTCTTGTTAGCGTTTTGTGAACCAAAGTTCAAACCAACGTTGGTCATCTTAACTTGGTAAGTAGCACCAGCATCATGAGCCTTTACATCTTGTAAGTCAGTAATTTGGGTAACCTTGTTTTTTTCATCTTTCCAAAGTTCAATGTTTGAAGAACCTGGTGTAAAGTTTGAAACAGCAGTAGTACCATTAACAGTAGCTGAGAATGATACTGAGATAGCGGCCTTAACAGTAGTACCTACAGCAGTATTCAAAGTGATGTTTGGCTTAACATTAACAGTTGAGCCATTTGCAAATGCAGGAACCTTACCAAGTTGGGTAGCTGATTGAACGGAATCTGCATTAACAGTGCTTACAGTAGAAGCAGCGACAGGAGCAACAGCTAATAAAGCAGCAGCAGCAACGCTAACAATTCTTAAATTTTTCTTCATGTGGTCTTTTCCTCCTTGAAATATAAAAAATGTAATAGGCCATAGGTTCAGCATGTGATAGGAGCCTATAATGTACAAAATTCTTCAAAGCAAGATCCACGAGTTTATAACTCTCGCGAGGTAGTAGTCATTGCTGAAGAATCAGCATGCGTACAGGCATCATGCCTGAAGCACGTCCTATTACTTACCACGATTCATATTGTACTAACCTAAGCAAAAAATAGCAAGTTAAATTAATTGAAAATCCCTTTTTGTAATATTTGCCCACTTTCTTACCCCGCCGCGCATTTTCGCCTCCCTCAACTTTTCAATTAATTCAATCGTAGTCATAACAAGAAAAGGCGGACTTCCGTCCGCCTTTAATTTTTTATTTATTTTTTAAAATTTTACAAACATATAACAAAATCATCTGAAAAAAGTAATATTTCTATACGATTTCTTTAAAACATTTTTGTGTGTAGTTATCTTATTTTCTAAGTAATTGTCTAATTATTTGAATGATTTCTAACAGCAAAGACAGATTAGTCTTGCTTATCAGCAGATGCTGATTCAGAATTTGTGCCATCATTAAAGATGTCACTAACAGTACGTTCAACGTATGATGCGGATACCGGAGTTTCGTAATATGCAACACCGTCTTTCTCAAAGACGTTAGCTGATGCAATAGTGTTCATCGCTTGACGAACTTGTTCTTCAGTAAGGTTATCTACTGCATCCCCAACGTAATACTGTTCTTCTTCTTTTCGCCATTCAAGAAAGTCAATTTCAAAGTTTTAGTAGTTGTAGCCATTTATTTTCTCCTTATTTCCTTATTATAGCGGTCCTGTTTCCGTCTTATTATTCAGCAGCTTCAACGACACGTTGCTTTTGCACTAATATGACATCGTCAAGACTGTCTTCTTGTAAGCTTGCAATTGCTTGACCCACTTTTTTGAGATCATCAGCTGCAGCGCCCTTCTTCACGTTCTTGATCATGCGACTGCTATGAAAAATGTAAGCAAATGTATGACTATGTTTTATTTTCATACATTTTGGACTATTCGTGCTTTCCATTTCTCTTACCAACGTCTACGCTAGTATTCCGATATTTCAATTTAGAAGT
>NZ_PCYT01000073.1:0-6312 GCF_002553735.1 Lactobacillus sp. UMNPBX17 | reverse complement strand
ATTAAAAAATCAATTTGCGAGAAAGAACTATTTACACAAAAGATTTGACAGTCTCGACAAGTATGCGGGTATAATGGTTCAAGTATATAAAAAAGGAGAGTTTATGAGTCTTAAATATGCTAAAAAAAGCCAAATAATTAGCTTTACCATTTTGGCTGCAATTAAAGCCTGCAACATCGTCTTTGTAGCTTACATGATCCAAATCATGTTGAATGTGGCTTCATCTGGTTCACATGATTACATGCATTTGATTAGACTAGCTTTATTGACTGCTCTAGGACAAATGTGCTTCATGGCCAGCAACTTTGTTTATGAAACAGTTAAAATGGGAATCATTCGTGATGTCAACATGACTTTGAAGAGAGCTAACCTGCGCTATCTGGTTGATCAGGGGGATCCAGATATTAAGAGTGGCTTGTCACTGATGACCAACGATTTGAAGCAAATTGAAACTAATCGTGTTACTGCTCAATTAGATATGATTTTTCAAGGACTATCATTTTTTGGTGCGATTAGTTTTGCATTTTATAGTTCTTGGCAAATGACTTTAGTATTTTTAGTAGCGACAATTGCACCAGCGTTAGTGCAAATGATTACCAGTCCAATTATTACTAAAAAATCCAAGATCTGGGCTAAAACTAATGCCAATTATACACAGCACGTATCTGATTCATTGAATGGTGCGCAAGCTACTAAGCTTTATAACGTGCGAACAAATATTGTAACGCGTGCCGCAAACGCTGCCCAACAAATGGAAAATGCGTTAAGAAATATGACTTTGACGCAGGCATGGGCACTGGAGTTGATTTATTCAGCTGCGGAACTTTTCTGTTTTATTATTCCATGTACTGTTGGTGGAATATTGATGATGCAAGGCAACTTAAAGGTTGGTACCTTGGTTATGATGGTCGACTTGGCGATGAACTTTATAACGCCAGTCGTAACGCTGTTTAATGAATTTAATCAGGTTAAATCAACAGTGCCGATGTGGGAAAAGACGCAAACGGCTTTGCAGCACGTGATGAAAGATGATAAGCAAAAGATCAGTCATTTTGAAGGCATGAAAGTTGCGGATTTATCTTATGTTACTAATAGCGATCATAAGCGTATTTTTGACGGTGTAAGCTTGCAGATTAAGCCTGGTGAAAAGGTCTTGCTCATGGCCCCAAGTGGTTGGGGTAAAACGACCTTGTTGCGATTGCTTCTTGGATTAAAGAAGCCGCAAGGTGGTAAGATTTTGCTTAATAATAAGAACGTAACGGGTAATTGGGATGCAGCCCATAACTATTATTCTTATGTCAATCAAAAGCCGTTTATGTTTGATGATACACTTCGCTTTAACATCACATTGGGAAGACAAGTTAGTGATGAGCAATTGAAGCAAGTAATTAATGAAGCAGGACTTGATGAACTGGTGAAAGAACAAGGCTTAGACAAACAAGTCGGTGAAAACGGTAGTGAACTTTCAGGTGGTCAAATTCAAAGAGTAGAAATTGCACGTGCGCTGCTTTCTGGCAGACCAATCTTACTGGCTGATGAAGCAACGAGTGCGCTTGATCCTAAGCTGTCCCTTGATATTCACAAGACCTTGCTTAAAAATCCTAAGGTAGCTGTACTTGAGGTGGCTCACAAGATATCACCAGAAGAAAAGGCTATGTTTGATGTAATTATTCATTTGGATAAGCATACAGTTGAAACTAAGATGTAAGGGGTGTTAATCCCTTATTTTTATGTAAATATTTATATAATTTAATATATGATATTCACACAAATAATATTCCTATAAATGATATCTTTTATTGAAATGTAACCACTTCCACTATATAATCAAAGTAACAATGATAATTCTTTTAGGGGGATGAAATTATGGCTGAGCCCAAATGGTTACACAATATGAATTCTGATGAATATTTAAGAGAAGACTTTGAAGCAAAAGGAAAGTCTAGGTATACAGTTGAAGGTATCGATAAAAATGATCCTGACTGGTTAGACAAGGCTGCTAAGAAGGTTCACGCTGCAGAAGGTGATGACTATGTTAAGCTTGATTCAGGTCTTTTGACAGTAAATCAATTGAATTGGATGCTTCGTAATACGATTGGTGAAATGACCTTTGTTGACGATAATAATCAATTCTTGTGGTACAACCGTCCAGTCGATCCAAATGCAAAGATGAAAGCTAAGCGTACTCCTGATCAAGTTGGGGATAACATGGGTGCAGTTCACCCAGATGTACGTGACGTTATTCCTAATGCTAAGAAGGTTGTTCATGCATTGCGTGAAAAGCAAGATGGTCACGATGATGTTTATATGCCCGTGCCAACCGGTAACTTAAAACAGTTGGTTTTGCACTACTATAAGCGTGTGGAAGATGATAACGGCAACTATGCTGGTATTTATGAATGGGTACAAGATTTGTATCCATTAGTTAAGTACTTCTGTGAAACTACTGGTCAAAAATTGGTAGTTGATGATGACGCAACAACTGGTGCAACTTATCGTAGAAATTCTGATCCAGATGCAGTCAGTGGTGCTTCTACTAAGGCTAAGGCGGCTAAAGAAGAAAAGGTTGCAGAAAAGCCTGACACTACTTCAGGTGCTTCACAACATTAATTTTAGAAAGAAAAGCAGCTAGGTTTTACTGCGATCATGATTTCGTCAGGAATATTATTTAAAGTAATGTCTTCTTCTGGATAAGCAAAGTATGGCATGATTTTATAATATTGAGGAATATGCAAATCAATTAAGATTCTTAAGGCATCCTTGGTGATAACCCGGTTATCCTTGACTGGATTAAGAGAATGAGAGTCAACTTTATTGCCTTCGGCATCGTAATAATTAATCGTAATTTTTTTGGTAGGTAGAGACGGGGAACTAAATGATAAAAATAATGAAGTAGTACGTTTAACTACTTTTTTGGGAATACTTGTTATGTTTGATTTCAATATATTCAGCCTCGCTTCTTAAATTAATTATATTAATCGTATCAACTATTTTTTGATTTGTAAATGACATAGTGTCACTATTTAGAAATAATTAAAAAACGACTCTTAGATGAGTCATTTTCGTAATTAGTTCTTCTTTTTGATAATAAGGCCAAGTGAGAGAAGAGCCACTGCAACTGCGCTCATCACAGCACCGATAGAGATAAGTGGGTTCTGCTTTTCGCCAGTTTCTGGCAAAGCGATCTCTTCTTCAGTTGATGTTTCAACGACTGTACTGGTGCTTGTTTGAGGAGTTGCCTTTTCTTCTTTTTGTTGTTCTTGAACCTTGTTAGTTGTAGACTTAACTACATTTTCAGGAAACGGACGAATGAAGTCTTCTTTTTCCTCTTCTTTAGGTTCTTCTTCCTCTCCGATAGGGTCTACTACATCTTCAGGAAGCGGACGAATGAAGTCTTCTTCATCTTGTTTTTCCTTTTCTTTAGTTTCTTCTTCCTCTCCGATAGGGTCTACTACATCTTCAGGAAGCGGACGAATGAAGTCTTCTTCATCTTGTTTTTCCTCTTCTTTAGTTTCTTCTTCCTCTCCGATAGGGTCTACTACATCTTCAGGAAGTGGGCGGATGAAGTCTTCTTCACTAGGAGGAAGTTCTTCATCAGTAGGAGGTGTAGTTGGGTCTTCCGGAGTTGGGTCTTCCGGCTTAGGCTCTTCAGGAATCTGAATTTCCTCCATTGGTGGAACTAAGTCCCAACGGTGACTTTCACCTTTGATAGTAACCTTGTCTCCGATGATGTTACCATCCACGTTTACATTTGTAGTAATGTGTGCGTTTGAAGCTAGAATGCTGCCTAAGTGGCAGTCACCATCAATGTTCAATGAGTTAAGGTTGGTACCAAAGTTCCACAATAACTTGTTAGCTTGACCATGCTTTTCACTAGAACCATTTACATTGTTTTGGTCTGAGTATTCTAAAACCAGATGTGTCTTTACAGTCAAGTCTCCGTTTTGAACATTAGTAACATTCAAAATGATGATTGGAGCATTTTCACCAGCAGGGATACCCTTGATAGTGATATTGCGCTTGTTATCACCTGAGATGTGACTAGCATCAACTGTTACGTAAATAGGTTCTTTTCTATCACCGGCATTTTTGATTGCTTCGGAAACATCGATCCAACTGTTATTGTGGTCAGTGAAGTCAGCCTTAACACCCTCAGTTTGGCTTTGGCCTGCCCAGTTGTCTGACTTTTCACCTAATTTGTCTAACTCACCTTGAATGTCTAAAGGCTTGTCAGCTTGAATAATGTGGCTGTGCTTAATGTCAACTTTTTGCCATTTAGGTTCATCCTTAGTACCAAAGTTAACTTGAATAGCGCCACCATTTTCGTATGAACGGTATTCAATGTCTGGGCCGAAGATAACTAACTTGTTGTCACCATTAATTTTATTGAGGTGGTCAATGCTACCGATGTAGTGAATATCACCATTAGTTAAGTTGCTGGTAGCACCTGAGTTAGTGCCAAAATCGCCAGCGCCAACTTTATCTGCGGCAATATTACCAGCAATGTGCACTTGACCATCTACTTCATTACCAAAGATGTGGAAGATACCGGCAATTCCCAATGGGTGTTTTGCAGCTACTTCCTCGATATATTTTTTAATATCTTCTAATTTTTTTGTTTCTTCTTCATCCTCTCTGTCTACTTTTTCAGTATCAACGTTAATTGTTGGCTTCTTAGTAGTTGTTTCAGTTTGATTTGTATTTTCTGGAGAAGAAGTTTCAGTTTTATCAGTAGTGGTTTGATCTTCGGTGACGGTTGCATCATTAGTAGTTGCATTTTCTACCGTTGATTCTTCTTTAGCTGTATTTTCAGCTTTGTTGATTTCAGTGGCAGTTTCAACTTGAGTATTTTCAGAAATAGTTTCTGTATTTTGAGTAATTTCTGAATTTACTGGAGTTGATTGATCATCATTTGAAGTTGAAACTTCAGTAGTGGATTCAGGAGTAATATCTTCTACTGAAGATTCAGTAGTATCTGTTGTACCCCCTCTGATTTCGATAGCGCTTATATCGATACCATCATTTACTGTAGCTGACACGATACCAGAAGTAGTGTTAGCGAAAATACCGAAAGTCAATAAAACCGCAACAGCGCCCTTACTTAATTTTCTAATTGCAAATTGTGATTTTGTTGATTTAAACATTTTTTTACCCTCATCTGGATAGTATGACAATATGTCACTAATTTACACTTATATTATATGATGGTGTGTCACTCCAGAATAGTACTTTTTGAGTACCTTTATATATTCTTAAGTATTCAAATTTGATTTTATATAGATAAAAACCAAAACTAATAATTTTTCTCATAAACACAACATATAGACATCTTTAAGTGCTATTAGCACAATATTTTGTAAGATTCAAGATTGTATAAAATGCTTAATTCGATTACGATATATATCGATGCTTTTATTAGGAAAAAGCGGATAAGGCACAAAATGTTGTGTTTTGTGAACCTAAATTTAAAGGAGTTTGTGTAGATGGAAAGAGAACACGAGAATTATTTCGTTTGGCTATTTAATCAATTAAAGGGATGGCCAATACAAAATTATTGTTTATGGTTTTTTGCTTTTGGTTTTCAATTAGCATTACTTATTCAAGCTAAGGTTACCAGCGTAACTTTAATTACTTTTATTGGTACTTTATTAGGTACGCTTTGTGTATTGGCAATTAATGCTACTAAGGCAATTAATGGATGGTTAGGATTAGTATCAGCAGCTTGCTTTATTTATGCAGGTTGGTCAGCTAAGAATTATCTTTCCATCTTTGAACAAATTGCTTATATTGCAACTTTGGACTTACCAGTTATTTTGTCAGTAAAGTCATGGAATAATGATACTAAGAACCATTTGAGAAAATTTGGCTCAAAAGAATGGTTAATCGCCATCGTTGGTACCTTGCTTGTTTATGTGGTTTCTGGTTACTTAATTGGTAAGTTTACTAATGATCCTCGTCCTTGGGTTGATGCAATTAGTTTCGCTATCTCACTTACTGCCGGAATTATGTGCTTCATGCGTTATAACAACCAATACTTCTGGTGGACCGCTAGTGGCGTGTTCCAATTGATTCTTTGGGGCATTACTTATGCTGAAGGCGATGCTAACTTGGCTATGGCTATTAACTCATTAATTTATGTAGCAAACGATGTCTTAGCATTTACCGTTTCACCTTGGTTTAACATGGGACGTCGTCATGCTGGGCTTAAGGAAATTTCTAAATAATAAGATTTAAAAAGCAGCGCAAAAAACGCTGCTTTTTTCTACGTAAAGTCAAGCATAATAAGAAGTTTGGCTTCATTTTTTGTTTAAA
>NZ_PCYT01000072.1:0-6823 GCF_002553735.1 Lactobacillus sp. UMNPBX17 | reverse complement strand
TCCCGAAAGGCATCCTAAATCTCACAGCCGTTTACACAAGTTTTTATACTGAACCTTTTTCTTTACTAATGATAACCAAAAAATAATATTTATCGCTTATTGACATCGCGTCACTTCGCTGATATTATTTCTTATAACGATTTATATATTGAGAGGCGCCAATGACGCTGCCAATACACAAATGAAAACTGAAGAAGTTTCTCAAATGGGGAATGGCTTTGTTAAAGGCCATTCTCTATTTTATTTTTGACGAAAGGAGTGATATGTCCTTTATGGATAATCACATACAAAAGCCTTGGGCTGTTACTCAGTCTGAGGTACTAACAGAGACAAATACATCAGAAGCTGGCTTAAGCGATGACGCAGTTCGAATACGTCAAAAAGATGGTTTAAACGAACTTGCTGCTAAGCCTCCTAAAACCACCTTGCAAATGATCAAAGAGCAAATCATTGATCCAATGATCATGATTCTAATCGGCGCAGCCTTCTTTTCAGCTCTTTTTCATGAATATACTGAAGCGATCATCATTGCTATGATCGTGGTCATCAATACTATTATTGGTATTGTGCAGGAAAAGAAAGCTCAATCATCCTTAGCTGCTTTGCGGGATATGAGTGCTCCCATGGCTCATGTTATTCGCGCCGGCAAGGAGCAACTAATCCCCGCTAAAGAATTAGTAGTCGGTGATATTGTCAACTTGCACGATGGTGACATGGTTCCAGCAGACATGCGTCTTCTCGAATCCGCCAACCTAAAGATTCAGGAAGCATCCCTCACAGGTGAATCCGTACCTGTGGAAAAAGATGCAGATACTGTTTTGGCTAAAGACTGCAGTCTTGGTGACCGCATCAATATGGCTTTCAGCTCTTCAATTGTTACCTACGGACGCGGACTAGGTGTCGTGACCACTACAGGTATGAACACCGAAATGGGTGCCATTGCCGGCATACTAGAAGATCAAACTGAAATTGAAACGCCATTAAAACGTAAATTAACTAGCGTTGGTAAAGTTTTAACAATCATTGGTATTTTTGTCTGCATCTTGGTATTTATCATTGGTGCAATGTACCAAAAACCACTTTTACCCCAATTTTTAATCGCTATTTCGTTAGCAATCTCCATTATTCCTGAAGGTTTGCCTGCCACAGCTACAATTGTGATGGCCCTTGGCGTTAAGCGCATGGTAAAAAAGAATGCTTTGATTAAGAAATTACCAGCTGTGGAAACCTTGGGTAACGCTACTGTCATTTGTTCCGATAAAACCGGTACTTTAACTTTAAATAAGATGACAGTTACTAAAATAGCTGCTGGCGACTTCAATGAAATTGATGTTAAAGATATTAAACCTAATAAGGTTTACCAAGCGTTAGCCTATGCTGGTGCCCTTTGTAACGACGCCAGCTTGAAGGATAACGAGGCGATCGGTGATCCTACCGAGGTTGCTTTAATTCCCTTTGCTAAAAAATTAGGCTTCAACCAAACAGAATTAAAAAAGGCTCACCCACGTCTATTTGAACAACCATTTGATTCAGATAGAAAACGAATGACCACCTTGCATGAAATTAATGGTCAATATGTTTCCTTTACTAAGGGTGCAGTAGACGAAATGTTACCGTTATGTAATCACATCATGACTGATAATGGCGTTCGTCCAATTACGACTAATGATAAAAAACGAATCTTGAACTTGATGCAAAACATGTCTAACGAGGCATTACGCGTACTAGGCTTTGCCACAAGAGTTGTGGATAACTTGCCAAGTGAAGGAACCGATTTAGAAAATAAGTTAACTTTCATTGGTATCAGCGGTATGATCGACCCACCTCGTGAAGAAGTGGCGGAATCGGTTAAGACTTGTCGTCAGGCCGGCATTAGAACCATTATGATTACTGGTGACCACAAGATTACTGCTTTAGCTATTGCTAAAAAGCTCAATATTTACCAAAACGGTGACTTGGCTATATCTGGCATTGAACTTGATCAAATGTCTGACGACGAACTTGATCAAGCGGTTAAAAAGACGACTGTCTTTGCCCGCGTTTCACCTACCGATAAGTTAAGAATTATTCAAAGCTTGAAGCGTAACGGTGAAGTAACGGCAATGACTGGTGATGGTGTTAACGACTCACCTGCTTTAAAGGCTGCCGATATCGGTATAGCCATGGGTGTTACCGGTACCGATGTAGCCAAAGACGTGGCTGATATGGTACTTTTAGATGACAGTTTTACTACTATTGCTTACGCAATCAAAGAAGGTCGTCGCGTTTACCGTAACATTCAAAAAGTAATCCAATTCTTGTTAGTTGGTAATATTGCTGAAATTACTACTTTGTTTGTTGCGACATTATTTAACTGGGATACACCATTATTAGCTGTGCATATCCTGTGGGTAAACTTAGCCACTGCTACTCTACCTGCTCTTGCTTTAGGCGTTGACCCTGCAAACAAAAACATTATGAAACATAAGCCCGTAAATCCAGGTACTCTTTTTGAAAAAGATCTTGTGTGGCGCGTGATTACTCAGGGAATCTTCGTTGCGCTGATGACTTTAATTGCTTACTTCATTGGTGCAAGCATTGATAATCCAATCACTGGTCAAACAATGGCCTTCAGCGTATTGGCTTTATCACAAATGTTGAGAGCCTTTAACCAGCACTCTAACACCGATCCTATCTGGAAGAGAGCTACCGGTATGAATATGTGGTTGGTAATTTCATTCATTGTTTCCGCATTTTTCATGGGCTTGATCCTATTTGTTCCAACTTTACGAAAAGTATTCTACATTACTAATCTTTCAGCTGGTCAATGGTTAGTTGTCATCGCCTTATCCTTGCTTTCAATTGTACAAGTTGAAATTTTCAAAGGATTTAAGAAGCTAAGAACTAATTCAAACAAAAACCAATTAATTGAAGAATAAAAATAAAGGATCCTCATGTAGGATCCTTTTTTCATACACTTAATTTAATTCTTCAATATCTTTAAGTAAGCTGTCTTGCTCCGGCGTTAAACGCTCATGTTCTTTACGCAGCTTTAAGACTTGTTTACAAGTATGCAAGATTGGCTTAGTCTTTTCATAGTTTACTTTTTAACGATTGCACTAGAAAATGTTTGCGCATTAGACTCAATCAGCTGATTTGAATTATTAGCAAAAAGAGATACCCCAATTCCTAATGCCGCTAAAGTAAGCCAGACTTTTTCTAATAGTTTACTTTTCATATATGTGCACTCCTTTTGGCTATATTATACAAAAAGTATCGATCTATTAGTATTGTCTGCGCTTACATTTAACTAAATTGTAACATTCTTTAGTTAGTCTTAAGAGTTACTTCCCCGGCCACATCTGTATTAAAGAAATCTGCCACTTCATGGACGTTCATGTCCTGGCCTAGTGCCCACATCAACTTGGTAATGGCACTCTCAGAAGTCATGTCGCACGCACTGATCGCACCTTCTAGCAAGGCTTCGCGTCCTACTTCATACTTAGTTAGGTCACTACGTTCATATAAACATTGGCTGCTGGCAATTACAGGGATGCCCTGTCTGATCAACTTACCAATTGCGGCCACCATGTTACGGCGAATAAAGTTCATTCCACCTAAGCCATAGGCTTCAATAACAATTCCTTGGCAGCCACTATCTACCATCGCAAAAAGTAAATCAGGATCAAAGCCTGGGAATAATTTAACTAAAGAAACATTAGAGTCAATCTTGGTATTCAAGCAAGTTTCACCCGTTTTTTTCTTGGGTGTGTAATCAGGATTGAAGACCAAGCCATCTGAAGAAACGGTTGCAACAGGCGGAACGTTAACACTTTCAAAAGCATCAAAGTTAGTCGTTCTAACCTTAACGGCTCTGCAGCCCAACATAATTTTATTATGGAAGGCTAAATAAATATCAGGTGGACAAGTAGCTGCTGCCGCAAAAGCTAAACGCAAATTATCGTGGGCGTCACTTAAGACAACATTGATAGGTACCTGGCTTCCAGTCAAAACCACTGGAATATTAATATTCTTCAACATAAATGCTAACATTGAAGCAGTATAAGCCATTGTATCGGTACCGTGTGAAACCACGATTCCATCATAGTCATTACGATATTTATAAACATTTTCCGCAATAAATTTCCATTCTTCTGGTTGAATATTAGAAGAGTCGAGCTGCAAAATATCGTGAACGTCGATATCATACGGTAATTTACCCAGCATTTTAATCAATTCTTCGCCAGTTTCTTTAGGTACTAACCCTGCATTAGATGCAACTGATGCAATCGTCCCACCAGTTGAAAGCAATAATAACTTCTTTTTTTCCATCTTTATTTCCTCTACCTTTGCAATTTACGCCGTTTTGCATATTCATTAATGATTAGATCAATTAGAACATAGGCTGAACTGAAAGTCACGACCTTTTTACTAAACTGAAATGGCGTAGTCTTGAAAAAGAAGCTGTAATCACTAAGAGAAGCTAATTTTCCCGGCTGCCAGCTTGTTAAAGAAACTAGCTTTAACTTATTATTAATAACATCGATTTTCTTCAATTCCTCAATAATTGTCTTATTAAAACCACCAAATGAAATTACAAACAACATATCATTTTCTTTGGCAGCTTGACCCAGCATTGAAACTTCATCACGCGCACCTGGTAAAATAATCGCGTTTTTACCTATTAAGTAAAAAGAATGAGCCAAATACTCCGCAATAATCTGCTGTTGCCATCCCGTCGAATAAATATAGATAGTTCCTGCTTGATCTAAATCCGCACATAAGTTATGCAAATTCAATCCCTTAAAATATTTAAAGGTGTCATTGATTATTTTCTGCAGATTATCGTCAAATTGCAATTCTTGTGCATGCTTAGCATATTGCTCTTTTCTCGCAATCAATTCAGACAATTCAAATTTAAGTTCACTAAAACCGCTCAAGCCTAATTTTTTACTCAAACGAAAAATAGCAGATTTAGAAACATATAATTTCTGCGCTAATTCCATTAAGCTCAACTTACTAGCTTCCTTGGGATACTTGAGCAAATAACTGACTATTGCCTTATCAGTATCATTGAAGCTTTCTTTTTTCTTCATTACTACTGTTTCTAAATCCATTTCTATGTCCTTTCTGCCATAACTTTATATCAAGTTCAGAATATCATGATCAGCACAAAAAAGGTAGCTATTCAATTATAGAATAGTTACCTTTTTCTTATTTGTTATGACTTTTAAAATTGTTATTTAAGTTCTGGCCAATATGGAGCGTTAACTGGAATCATGTCATCCAAGATCTTCTTGGCTACAGATGCATCTGGAACAGTCTTGTTCAAAGCAAAGGCTTGGAGCATCTTTTGGTATGAGTGTTCTACATAAGCATCAACAACCAATTTTTCACAGGTTTGTTGTTCCATCATCAAACCTCTTTGGAAGCGGCCAGCCTTACCAGTTGCCATTGGTTGAATACCATCAGCACCAAACAATGCTGGAACTTCAACGATTGAATCTGGATCCATGTTTGAAATAGCACCATTGTTTTCGCAGTTAGCTAAGAACTTCTCGTGAGTGTTGTAGGCAATAGCGTGAATAATATCTACGATATATTCTGAGTGCAAACCTGAAATGTCCCAAATATTATTCTTAGCAGTACCTGCCTTAACGATTCTTTCACATTCACCGAAGACGATCTTTTGACGGTGTTCACGAATTTCATCAGTACGAGTGTGCTTTGGATCGGCGTTTGCTACTTCATATTGTGGGAAGTAGTAGTATTGCATGTAGTTGTTTGGCAAGGTTTCTGGATCCATCTTGTAGTCGTCAGCAACCTTCTTGAATGTTGCTTCCCATGAAGCTTCAGTATCCTTGTCGTAATCGCCGCCTACCCAGTAGCCGTGATCCTTAACGTATTCCTTAAGCTTAGGCATTAAGTCTTCGCCGGTCTTCTTGTTTCTAACTTCTTTCCACCAGCCGAAGTGGTTCAAGCCGTAGTAGTTGAAGTCAATGTCGTGCCAGCTGTCAAGACCGCAGATAGCTGCCATTCTGTCCATGTCATCAATAGGCATATCACAAATGTTGATAATTTTTGCACCTGGACGAAGACGACGGCAAGCTTCAGCAACAATCGCAATAGTGTTGGAGTAGTTGATCATCCAAGCGTTTGGTGAGTATTCTTGCATCCAGTCAATAATTTGAATGATTGCAGGAATTGAACGAAGACCGTAAGCCATACCTCCGGGTCCTGTAGTTTCTTGACCGTTTACGCCATATTTTAATGGAATCTTTTCATCTAAACTTCTCATGTGGTATTTACCAACACGAATTGAACCCATTACGAAGTCAACGTCAGTAAAGGCTTCCTTAGGATCAGTGGTGTATGAGAACTTAATTTGTGGAGCTCTTTCCTTCATGATGATCTTAACAGCTTCACCAATCTTCTTTTGACGTTCTGCATCGTTATCGTAGAACTTCAATTGTCTCATTGGGAACTTGTCTTGGCTCTTGATTAAGTCGAGTACAAATCCTGGTGTAAAAGTACTACCACCACCGGCAATAACTACTGAATATTTCTTACCATCCATAGTTCTTTATTCTCCTTTTTAGTAAGTTGATATCTTTTCGAATTGTTTAATTACCTTACGCATATATTTATAACATTTTTCTTCTAGTTTGTATTCGTTTTCATTGGCTTCAGACTTTGTTTCAGGACTTGAACCTCATTTTAGATCTCGAAATATATTTCAATCTTTACATTGCTATACCAATATAGTTTTTTCATTAAATTATATATTATATACGCGTGGTGCTAGTTAAATCGTTCTAGGCAATATGCCATGTTGTAAGCTAAT
>NZ_PCYT01000071.1:0-6949 GCF_002553735.1 Lactobacillus sp. UMNPBX17 | reverse complement strand
GGTCCAGATGGACTTTTATTTTTATAAAGTGTTCAACTTGATTTTACAATCGGCGAAAAAATTAAAAATGAAAAAAGGAGATTTTTTAATGGCTCATGAATTAACTGTGCAGGAACTGGAAAAGTTTTCTGCCGATTTTAATAAAAATCCTAAAAACGAAGTCGTTGCTCGTGCTGCTCAACGTAGCGGTGTACTTGAAGCTTCTTACAATGACCGCGTTCAAAGCGAATTAACCCGCGTTTTTTCAACTGAACTTGATACTGATAATGTTACCAACCAAAAGCACTCAGGTCGTTGCTGGTTATTTGCCACATTAAACGTTTTACGTCATGAATTCGGCAAGAAATACAAGGCAAAGGATTTTACTTTCTCACAAGCTTACAACTTCTTCTGGGACAAGATTGAACGTGCCAACATGTTCTACAACCGTATTTTGGACAGTGCTGACATGCCACTTGATTCTCGCCAAGTTAAAAGTGATTTAGACTTTGCTGGTGCAGATGGTGGTCAATTCCAAATGGCTGCTGCATTAGTTGAAAAATACGGTGTTGTTCCTTCATACGCTATGCCTGAAACTTTCAACACTAACGATACTACTGGCTTTGCGACTGCACTTGGTGACAAGCTTAAGAAAGATGCTTTGGTTCTTCGTCACCTTAAGCAATATGGTAAAGACGATGAAATCGAAAAGACCCGTGAAAAGTTCTTGAGCGAAGTTTACCAAATGACTGCCATTGCTGTTGGTGAGCCACCTAAGAAATTTGATCTTGAATATCGCGATGACGATAAGAAGTATCACTTAGAAAAAGACCTTACTCCACTTGAATTCTTACACAAGTACTTAGGCGACGTTGACTTTGATGACTACGTTGTTTTAACTAACGCTCCAGATCACGAATATGGCAAGCTTTATGGTTTACCAGCAGAAGACAACGTTTCTGGTTCACTCAGAATTAAGCTTTTGAACGTGCCAATGGAATACTTGACCGCTGCTTCAATTGCCCAATTAAAGGATGGCGAAGCTGTTTGGTTTGGTAACGATGTTCTTCGTCAAATGGACCGCAAGACTGGTTACCTTGACACTAACCTTTACAAATTAGACGACTTATTCGGCGTTGATCTTAAAATGTCAAAGGCTGACAGATTAAAGACCGGTGTCGGCGAAGTTTCTCACGCCATGACTTTAGTTGGTGTTGATGAAGACAACGGTGAAGTTCGTCAATGGAAAGTTGAAAACTCATGGGGCGACAAGTCCGGTGCTAAGGGTTACTATGTAATGAACAACGAATGGTTCAACGATTACGTTTACGAAGTTGTTGTTCACAAGAAGTATTTGACTGACAAGCAAAAGGAACTTGCTGAAGGCCCAATCACTGATCTTCCTGCATGGGACTCACTTGCTTAATTATTTAAGATAAACGAAAAAGACTTAATCTAGCAGCAAATGTCTAGATTAAGTCTTTTTTTAATCCTTTTTCTTCTACTTATAATTTGGAGCAGCCTTAGTCATTTGGACATCATGTGGATGTGATTCACGCAAACCTGCATTAGTGATTTGAACAAATTGTGCCTTTTCAATCAACTCAGGAATATTTGCGGCACCACAGTAACCCATACCAGAGCGAAGTCCCCCATCAATTTGGAAGACTACATCACTCACGTCGCCCTTGTACTCTACACGAGCTTCAACACCTTCTGGCACCAATTTATTAGCTTCGTTAACGCCGCCTTGGAAGTAACGGTCACTTGAACCATGAGCTTGAGCCATCGCACCAACAGAGCCCATACCACGGTAACGCTTAAACTTCTTGCCATTTTCTTCAAAAATATCACCAGGTGCTTCAGTTGTTCCTGAAAGCATACTACCGAGCATGACGGCATTACCACCTGCTGCTAAAGCCTTAACTACATCCCCAGAATATTTAATACCACCATCGGCAATGATTGGCTTGTGGTACTCACGTGCAGCTGAAGCAGCATCATAAATAGCTGTAATTTGCGGAACACCAACACCGGCAACAATTCTAGTAGTACAAATTGAACCAGGTCCAATCCCAACTTTAACTACGTCAACACCTGCATCAAATAATGCTCTAGTTGCATCCCCAGTTGCAACGTTACCGGCAATCAGAGTTTGCTTAGGAAAATGATCATGGATCTCTTTAATCTTACGTAAAACACCAGCTGAATGACCGTGAGCAGTATCAATCACGATTGCATCCGCACCAGCTTCAAGAAGTGCTTCAGCTCTTTCAAAAGTATCGCTAGTTACACCAACTGCAGCTGCACAAAGCAATCTATTTTGATCATCGACTGCAGCCTTAGTCGCATTGCTTGGTACGACTACGCTCTTCACATTGGCTACTTCGCCAGCTTGAGCTTGAATTGACATGTTCTTGTGTACTACACCAAGTCCACCTTGAAGAGCCATAGCGATTGCCATTGCGCCCTCAGTAACAGTATCCATTCCTGCACTGATCAATGGAATATTTAATTTGATATTATCGGCAAGCTTAGTGCTTAAATCAACTTCATTGGGCAAAACGTGACTTTCTGCCGGAATTAATAAAACATCATCAAAAGTTAAACCTTTTTTGGCAAATTTGGTATCCCAGTTAGACATATGACTCTCCTTTTCTCATTCAAAAAATTATTAGCTCTACTTTACTAGCACCCTTACCAAATTTCAAGAAATATATCAAAAAATCCATCCTTCAAGGATGGATTTGCTTATTCATAGCTAGCAGCAACATTTTGATAATGAGCAACTTCATCATCACTGCAACGCACAAAATGTCCAGGACGGATTTCATGCATGGTACGTTCTTTACCATCGCCCTCTTCTTTTTGTACATCATAGTCTATACGCTTACGATTTCGTTCAATTTCTGGATCAGGCACTGGAACTGCCGAAATCAAACTCTTAGTATAGTCATGCAACGGACGATCATAAACATCATCGGCTGGTCCTACTTCGAGTAACTTACCAAAGTGCATAACACCAATGCGGTCAGAAATAAATTTAACCATTGATAAGTCATGCGCAATAAATAAGTAAGTTAGCCCATGCTTTTTCTGCAATTCTATCATCAAGTTAACAACTTGCGCTTGAATCGAAACATCTAACGCCGAAATAGGTTCATCTGCAACGATAAATTTAGGTTCTACTGCCAATGCACGTGCAATTCCGATTCTTTGACGCTGCCCACCAGAAAATTCGTGAGGGAAACGACTAGCATGATTCTTATTCAAGCCAACCGTTTCAAGTAATTCTTCTACTCTCTGACGACGTTCTTCTTTTGATTTAACTAAATGGTGAATGTCCAAACCTTCCGCAATAATATCCTCTACTGTCATTCTAGGATTTAATGATGCATATGGATCTTGGAAAATCATCTGTGCGTCACGCCGAAATCTCAATTTATCTTCACGTTTCTTCAGATTTTCAATGTTTTTTCCCTCAAAGATAACCTCACCAGCAGTTGGTTGATAAAGCTGTAAAATTGAACGGCCAGTCGTAGTTTTACCTGAACCTGATTCACCTACTAAACCGAAGGTTTCTCCTTTATGGATATCAAAACTCACATCATCTACAGCTTTAGTGATTGTACGTCCATTTTTGAAGTATTGCTTTAAATGCTTTACTTGCAAAATCTTTTCTTTTTCTGACATATAAATCTCCTCTCGCTGTTGCTAGTTTTGTACCTTATTTTCTTCTTGCATCAATTCAAATTTCTTCCAACGTCTTTGAATTTCAGCCGGTGGTTCTACTTTAGGTGCTCCTGGTGCAAGTAACCAAGTAGCCGCATAATGTGTATCTGATACTTTGAAAAATGGTGGCTTACGCTCAATATCAATTTTCATTGCATACTTGTTTCTTGGTGCAAACGGATCACCCTTAGGTGGATCAAGTAAATCTGGGGGTGTACCCGGAATTGATTCCAAAGTATCGCTTTCTAAAGTTGGCATTGAATTAATCAATCCCCAGGTATATGGATGTTGTGGATTATAAAAGATATCATCAACAGTACCATATTCAAGAAATTCACCAGCGTACATTACAGCAACTCGATCTGCCATTCCGGCAACAACACCTAAATCGTGGGTAATAAAGATAATTGAAGTCTTTACTCTCTTTTGTAAATCCTTCATTAAATCCAAAATTTCTGCTTGAACTGTTACATCTAACGCAGTAGTTGGTTCATCTGCTAATAAAATTTCTGGCTCACAAATTAAAGCAATTGCAATCACAATTCTTTGTCGCATACCACCAGAGAATTGATGAGGGTATTCATTAATTCTCTCTTCGGCATTAGGAATACCAACAGCTTTCATCATTTCCAAAGCCTTAGCCCAAGCTTCTTTTTTTGAAACGCCTTTATGCTTAATCAAAGGTTCAGCAATTTGTTGACCAATCTTCATGGTTGGATCCAGTGAAGTCATTGGATCTTGGAAAATCATGGCAATTTCATTACCACGAATTTTTTGCCATTCTTTTTCAGAAATATCCAATAAATTTTTACCGTGAAAATTTATTTCTCCACCCATAATTTGAGCATTACGAGCAAGAAGTCCAATAATTGAACGAGTAGTAACAGATTTTCCTGAACCTGATTCACCAACAATTGCCAAGGTTTCTCCCTCATTCAAATGAAAGGAGACATCACGAATTGCCTTTACTTCACCTGCATAAGTGTGAAAATCAATTTTCAAATTTTTAACATCCAAAATTTTCTTTGGCATTTAGTTTTGCCTCCTATCTTTGTCCTTTAGGGTCAAATGCATCACGCAAGCCATCACCAAGTAAGTTAAATGCAATCATCAAGATACATAAAACAATTGCTGGATACCACATCTGATATGGTAAGAATTGGAAGTTCTTTTGGCCTTCATTCAGAAGCACACCAAGTGAGGTTTCCGGTGCAGTGATACCAATACCAATAAAACTTAGGAATGCTTCAAAGAAGATTGCACTTGGGATAGTATACATGGTTTGAATAATGATTAAACTTGATAAATTAGGAACAAGATGCTTCCATGCAATTTTCCAACCTGATTCACCTAATGACTGTGCTGCCAAAACATATTCTTCATTTTTCAAACTCAATGTTTCTGCACGAATTTGCCGGGCCATTGTCGTCCAACTTGAAATAGCAATTGCTAAAATAATTGAAGTAATACCTGGTTTTAAAACAACCAACATTAGAACCACAATAATTAAGTTAGGAACGGAAGAAATAATTTCGATAATCCGTTGCATAACGTTATCGACTCCTCCGCCTTTCCAACCAGAAATTATTCCATACATAACCCCGATCGTTAAATCAAAGAAAGCAGCTACTAAAGCAACAATTAAAGAAATTTTTGTACCATAAATAATTCTTTGACCTAATGAACGACCTAAGTAGTCAGTTCCTGCTATGAAATACTTATCCTTAGGAACATTATTTTGAGCATAGGCATCAACCCATTGGCCATTTTGCTTAATTTTACCGTTAAGACCATTAATAGCGCTCAATCCCGGAACTTTAGCAGGTAAATTAGCGTACTGCGGATGTGATTTTACCAATGTAGATTTATTAATAAATGGCGTTGAACCAAAAGCAACTATAACCATAAAAATAATAACGATTGCAGAAATTACAGCTGCTTTTCTTTGTTTGAATCTTATCCAAACATTTTGACTAAATGAAAGTGCAGGCCCAGCAATTTTTTCACTATCTTGAGCTTGTCCTTTTGGTAAAGGTTCAAAAGCATCTGGACTAAGTTTTAAATCTTTTTCATCCATATCTCTAAGCCTCACTTCCTGCTAATCTAATTCGTGGATCGATTAATCCGTAAACAATATCAGTGATTAAAAGAACAATTACTAGACCAATACAGTAGACCATTGTAATACCCATGATTGTTGGATAGTCATTAGTCAAAATTGACTTAACGAATTGTTCACCAATTCCAGGGATATTGAAAATATTTTCAATAACCATTGAACCAGTCATCAACGCTACAGCATAAGGTCCAATCAAAGTCACTAATGGAATTACTGAGTTACGCATTGCGTGCTTTCTAATAACTTCCATTCTACTTAACCCTTTTGCCTTACCTAATTCAATGTAGTCACTACTCAAAGTATCAACCATGCTAGTTCTAATAAATCGAGCCGTTTCAGCAAGCGGACCTACAGCTAAAGCAATAGTTGGCAAGATGGTTTGAGAAAATTGACCCCAACCAGCGATCGGGAACCATCCCAGTTTTAAACCAATGTAATATTGAAGAAGAACTGCTAAAACAAAGTTAGGAACAGATTTACCAATAATTGAAAAAACAGTTGCAGTAGAATCAGCCCAAGTACCTTGTTTCATGGCTGCAATCGCACCAACGATAACGCCGAGCACAACACCAAGAATCAATGCTTGAAGACCTAATTGAACTGAAGCACCGAGACGAGCACCAATTAATGATGAGACAGGTTGATTACTGTATTGGAAACTTGTTCCAAAATCACCGTGCAGCATACCGACAATATAAATCAAGTATTGTTGCCATACTGGTTTATTCAAACCATATTGTTGGTCCATGATATGTCTTTGCGTCATCGTCATCTTTGCTTCATTGGCATACGGTGATCCTGGCATCAATTTCATTAAGAAAAAGGTTACCGTTGCTACAATAAACAAAGTGAGGATCATATATAAAATACGCTTTATTAAGTATCTAGCCATATTTGCAGCTCCTTACTTTTTATTTAATCTTCACATTATTTTTTAATGTTAGTTTCTATTATAGCAAAACACAAAAAAATATCTAGTCATAATTAAAAAAATAAGATAAAATCGCATTTTCTCTTATTTTTTTAATTACGCCGATTGTAAAATTAAATTGAACACTTGATAGAAAATAAAAAGTCCATTTGGACCTGTTTGATAGAATGTTAATAACCACAAAAACA
>NZ_PCYT01000070.1:0-7308 GCF_002553735.1 Lactobacillus sp. UMNPBX17 | reverse complement strand
CACTTATATTTGGATACATCCATTTGGCAGCAACATCAGAACAAGCAACAAATTCTGTACCAATTTTCTTAAGTTTATTTCTAGAAACTTTGTGTAAAAAACGTTTTATTTTACGAAAGTTTCCATCTACTTCTGAAGCATGTGAATGAAAAATTATTTTCTGTACACCATTTCTTTTAGCTGCAATTCCAGCAATCAATAGCTTATTTGCTACATCAGAATGGATATGTACACAATCATATTTATTTTTAGATAGATATTTAGATAGATTACGATATATCATATATTGCTTTAGAAATTTACTGCCTTTATAACCAACATATTTTACATTCGTTCCTAGTTCTTTCAATCTATCAATATTATTTGAACTTTCAAAAGTCTCAAAAGCAGCTATATCGATAGAAATATTTTCAGGTTTATTCTTAATTACATTAGTAATTAAAGAATATACCCCACTTCTACCTCTATCATCGACATTAACTTCTAAAACCTTATAATTCATTATTTAACCCTCTTTATTTTGGGATAAAACTTACTTCCCTCTCGTACACCGGAGAACAATGTTTCCAGTCTTTTTTTCTTATGATCCGGTGCTTTAAAAATAATTCGGCTAGTATGTAATATCAATCTAGCATACTGATAAAATTTTCCTTTTATTCCCACTTCTCTAAAAAGGACACTTTCATTTCTATATGCTAATTTATAGCGATTAATTCTTTGAAAGTCATCGGTTGCTATATTAGATCCCTCATTATTTGCTGTCTTATGAATAACAACACTTTTATTGACTAAATATGAAGGATAACTTTCAGAAATTCTATTACTATACTCTAAATCGTCACCCCATATAAAGAATTCTTTTATTGGCAGTCCAACCTTTTTAACAACGTTTCGTTTGGTTAAAAAAGAAACAAATGTTCCCATTTTTACAGGCACTAATGAATTTTCAAAATCACTGTTCTTCTCAAAAACATTTGCTTTAGGAATATTCATTTTACATAAACTTCCATCTGTCCAAAGTACTTTGCTACATAAAAAGCCATATTTTCCATTTAATTTCTTATCGGCTTTCATCAAATTATTTAAGGATTCTTTTGTAGGAATACAATCATCATCCATTAACCAAAAATAATCATAGTTCAGCATATATGCTAGCTTTATTCCTTCATAGAAACCACCAGCTCCACCAATATTTTTCCCTGTAGAATGATAGATAATTTTTTTAGTCGCGATAAAATCTTCAAGCATCTCTCGCGTACCATCTGTGCTCATATTATCAATTACAATTACATCAGTTTTAAAAGTTTGATTGAGAAGATTTTCAATACAAGATTTCAATAATTTTTTTCTATTATATGTTACAACTACGGCAGCTACTTTTTTCAAATCTATATTCCTCTATTCAAAATGAGTTTTTGTCTTTAAACCAAATTTTCTATTAACAAAGCTAATAGCTTTCTTAACTAAGTGTTTTGAACCAATCTGTCCCCAAGAAATCTCTTTGTAACTTTCTTTTGTTGTATAGAGCCAAACATCCATTAATAGTTCAGAAATATATCCAAATACTCTAGCTTCTTGTACGGAATAGTTAGAAATATCAATTGTATTCTCTAACTTCCCTAATACATCAAACATAAAATTACAGTATGAATCAAAAGCCTCTCTTCTCATAATAAACATATTAAACATATGTGCTTTTCTATTCTTCATAACCCTATCAAACTCCTTTAAATAAGCTGGATATGATTTCTTTATAATCTCACGGGTTTTATCCAAAGGCTCCTGATAATGTGCATGAATATAATGAGAATAATTTGTTTCAATATAATAATTTCTTTTTTTAGGCAAAAGTACATCATACTTTTGCAAAAGTTGATGTACTTTTCCAACACTTATCACATTATTTAAATTATATGGCTTTTTATCAAAAAAAAGACGACGATAGTGAACTAATCCTACAGCGTCGACATCTTTTAAATTCTTCCAAGCCCAATAAACTGCAGTAAGTTCATTATAATTTGGATTCTTTGCTGAAATATTTTCGCCCTCGTCGTCTCTTTGATACTCAATCCCCGGCTTATAGTTTTTGGTCGCACCTACTAATATTGGTAAGTACCCTTTTTTCTCTGGCATAGGAAACTTTTTATGTGCAGCCACCATTATTACAACTTTAATTTTGACCCCTTACCTTTCATTTAAAATGCACCATCTTTTTTAATAATACTGATACAACAAGCAAAGAACACCGTAACATCATACCAGTAAGAAGCATTTCTAATATACTCTAACTCAATATCACAACGCTCAGGATATTCAATATTGGCACGACCACTTGCTTGCCATAATCCTAATGCACCTGGTTTAACTGATAAAAATGTGTGGATTCTATCACCATATTCAAACATTTCTTTTTTTACAATTGGTCGTGGTCCAACTAATGACATTTGGCCAATCAACACATTCAAAAATTGAGGTATTTCATCTAAAGATGTTTTCCGAATAAATGCCCCAACCTTAGTTATTCTTGGATCTTCACCTTCAGGCAATTTAAATCCATTATCTACATACTTTTGATAAAGCTGAGTGTTCTTTTCTAAAACTTTATCAGCATTATAAATCATAGATCTAAATTTATACATGCCGAATAATTTACCATATTGTCCCACTCTAATTTGCTTATAAAATGGACTATGTCCATCCTGAGCAAAGATAATAACCGATAGAATTATAATTAACGGAGAAAGAAGCACTAAAGCCAAAATACTCACAACAATATCAGTTATTCTTTTAAAGAAATGGTATATATAATGATTTCCCACTTTTATTGGATCTTCTTCTATCATTCTATTTTCCATCATCTGGATAAGCATACTCCTTATATTTCTGATGCTTTTCTGTAAAATAAACACTCTTTTTTAGTCAATATAGCACAAATATTCAGCTAATGGTATGAATCTGCAGATTTGCAGATTAAAATAGCCAAAATTTTTTCTTTTTGCTAAGCGGTCGCCAATCTAGTTGCACATTGTCCCCATTTACAAATGCGCGAGCATTATCTTGATATTGCTGAGCAAGATCACTCCCGAACTCCTTGCTTAGCTTTTTTAATGCTTCACTATATTGGTATCGCCTTTTTGGCAAATCGTGCGCATCCGAAGCGAAGCAGGCACATTGGCCTGCTTCGATAAACTTGCGTGACATTTCTTCAATTTTCTTGCCAAAAGTTCCCATATAAGAACTAGCAGTAATTTGCACTAAGCATCCCTGCTCAATTAATTCTTGCAAGATAGTTGGCTCTTCCAGAATCTTTTTGTTACGTTCTGGGTGAACTACAACTGGTGTAATGCCGCGTTGCATTAACTTAAAGACCATGTCCCGCGTATAAGCTGGTACGTCATCGCTTGGAAATTCCAAGAGCATGTATTGCCCATCTTCATCTAAGAAGAGGATATCGTCATCATCTAATGCCTTAGGCAAATCTCCCGAAATTCGCACTTCTTGCCCAGGAAATATCGTTAGCGGTATTTTGGCATCATCTAACATATCCTGAAAGTTTTCTGTTAAACGAATAACGTCTTTTTTATGATTGATATACTTGCCATTAAGCATGTGCGGCGTACAAACTGCATGCGTTACACCATCCGCCACAGCTTCTTTAGCTAACTTAATTGATGTTTGCCAATCCTTGGCACCATCATCAACGCCTGGCAAGATATGACAGTGGACATCAACTAAAACCATTATTTCTTACGTCCTGAAAAGAAACCTTTTTTCTTTTTATCTTCTTCACCGTAGCCGTAACCATATCCATAACCGTAACCATATCCATAACCGTAACCATATCCATAACCGTAGCCGGCATTATCAGAACTAATATCGTTCATAATAAAGCCTAAAACCTTAGCCTTGGAGAAGTTAAGCATTTCAACAGCACGCTTAATAGCAGCCTTTTGTGTTTTACCTTGACGTACTATCAAGATAATACCGTCAAGACGACGAGCCAATTCTTGAGTATCAGATACTTCAAGTACTGGTGCCAGATCGATGATTACCATATCATAGTGATCTTCAACTAAGCTGATGAAGTCTTGCATTCTCTTAGAACCGATCAATTCTGATGGATTAGGTGGTGTAGGACCAGCAGGTAAGATTGCTAAGTCAGCAATCCCACTATCTTGAACAACATCATCTAAGTCTACTTCCTTAGCAGTAGAAGAGATAACTGTACTTAAACCTACATGATTGCTTAAGTTGAATGTTCTATGAACAGTAGGACGACGTAAGTCGGCATCGATTAATAATACCTTACGGCCTGCTTGAGCATAGGTTACAGCCACGTTAGCAGCAACGGTCGATTTACCTTCACTAATATTAGCAGAAGTAAAGGCAACAGACTTAATATCATGGTCAACTGCCATGAAGTTAATGTTGGTACGGATTGTACGGAACTGTTCAGTTACTGGACCTTTTGGATCTGCAACTGTAATTAAATTAGCACCGTTTTTAATGGTTTCATCTGTACCACGTTTTTTCTTAAAAAGTGACATCAGTTACCTCCTATACTCTGCGTCTCTTGCGTTGTTCACGCTTAGCTGGTTTACTGCTCTTCTTAATCAACTTGAATGATGAAGATACATGGAAGTGGGCAACATGACCTAAGTTAGTTAAACCTAATTCTTGAGTTAAGTAAGTATCATCACGAACAGTGGTATTAGTCATTTCACGAATTAAGATTACTGCGAAGGTCAATACTAAACCAATAACAAATCCTGCTAAAGTAAACATCTTAACATTAGGTGATGATTGAACACCATTAGTAGCTGGTGCAACGATTGTAACGTTATTAATGTTCATGATGTTAGGAATTTGATCTCTGAATGATCTAGCAACTGCGTTAGCTTCAGCCTTAGCCTTTTCAGGAGTATCAGCCTTAGCAGAAACTGAAAATACCTGTGATTGTTGCTGGGTTGCAACTGATACACTCTTAGCTAATTGTTTAGCTGAAACGCTATATGCTTTACCGTCACGTTCAATAACTGCTGGTTGAGCTTTTCTCACTAAGACTTTTCTACCATCATCTGTAGTTCTGTACTTAGCTGGCTTAGCCTTCTTAACTACTCTAACTGGGTTAGCCAAACGATCAGAAGCATCCTTCAAGATTACATGACTAGTTACGATGTCCTTATAGGTATTAACCAACTGCATGTTAGCTTGTTGCGTTGTATATGCTGCATTAGGATCATTCTTATTGGATTTTTGGTTAACCAAAATCTGCGCACTAGAACTATACTTGGGGGAAATAACAAAGTTAGCAATTCCCCAACCTACTAATGCTAATCCTACACTCCAGAGAATCAATGCCCAGATATGTCTGCGGCAAAGTCGAAGCAATTGAGTAAGATCAATTGTATTATCAGTTTGCTTTTGTTCTTGTTCCATCTGTCTTTCCTTTAATTACGATTCATAACATAGCTGTCTTTATTAGCAGCTACCTTAGTCTTTGGCAATTCTAGAGCATCCCTAATCTTATCAGATACTCTTTGTCTTTCTTCCTTACTTACAACTTCAATTTCCATTAAGCCAAACTTAGGATTCATAGTTTGCTTACTTACACCTTGAGCATGGTCTTGACTCAAGTTATCAGTAGCCTTGCGGTAATCCATACCAATCTTGTACATCTGGTTCATAGTCAAGTCAGTCTGCATTTCATCAGAAATTGAATTCAAGAACTTAGAATTCAACAAGGTTGTCGGTGAAACAGACTTCTTAAGAAGCGCCATAATCACGCGACGGTCACGATCTTGACGGCCATAGTCTTGACGTGGATCTCCGTGACGAAGTTGAGCAAAGGCTAACCATTCATATGGTAAGTCTTGCCTTCTTCGAAGTGGTAGCCCATATTATTGAACGTAAGTGGTGAAGTGACATCTATACCACCAACTTGATCGATTGCCTTCTTCAAGCCGCCCATGTTAATCATGATGTAGCCATCAATTGGCACACTGTAATATTTATCAAGAGTCTTAACAGTTTCAGCAACTCCGCCCAAAGTATACGCTGAGTTCATCTTCGTTACCCCATATTGTGGGAAGTCTGGGAAGATTGCATTAGAGTCACGTGGAATAGAAATAATAGTCGTGCTATTCTTCTTTGGATTAATGGTCATCATCATCATGGTATCAGTTCTACCTTTCCAATGACGTCCCATAGCACCGGTATCTGTACCAAGAAGCAAAATATTGATTGGCTTCTTTTCATTCAATAGCGTATCTAAATTACGTCCCTTATTACTCTTGGTTTGTTTAGCAACAGGCGTATACATGTTTTGTGTGGTATCACGCAAATTCTTATAAATGTAACCACAAACAAAAAGTCCGATGACAATAATCACACCAATTACAATCCAGAATCCTCGCCAAAACTTGCGATGGTGATGGCGATGATGGTGGTGACGGTGATGATGATGCATCGTTTTTTGACTTTGATCATTATTATCTGCCATGTTTGTCCCCTTTTATAATCTTACAAATCCCTCTTATTATATACTCATTTATTGCGTTTTGACCATATGTAAAGGGGTTACAAATAAAAACAATGGGAAATTTGGCAGATTTTTCGGGGAATAAATGCGGATTTTTGTTGCTATTATTTTAGAATTCTAATTGATTTAATAAGTGTTTGTTATAATTGTGATTGACATTTGTGCTCCTCCCAATGTCCATTTTTGCATTAGGAGGTAATTATTTTGCAAGTATGGTAATCCTATTAACCGCCGTAGTTGCGCCTATTGTTGTGAATGCAGTGTCTCATGCTCTAGAGAAGCTGTTTGATGAGTGGCTAAATAATCGTCATCGCACAAGGCGGCACGATCAACGAAAGCGGAAAAAGCACAAGCGCCGCTAGCCTTAGCCATTTACACAGAACTTTAATGTCCTAAAATTTGGTGAAAATAAAAAGTCGTTACTCTTTTGTCCACTTCGAGTAACGGCTTTTTTGCTCTTATTTTTTGATCAATTTTACAAATTGGTCAATCCTATAAACTTACTATAGCATGTGTCAACTACCCTAGACTGAAGTCTAGGGCTTAGTGGCTCGTTAGCTTACGCTAACCAGAACACCAACTTGCTTAGATACGGACTTGACTTACCAGCAATAGTCTTTTGACTATTGCCGATAGAGGTCGTCTATTTACCAAAGCCTTTTAAGTCCGCGAATTGCTAGCGGACTGCAGCCTAGCTTAGGCTGCTTTTTTCTTTTATTTTAGGATTCTGCCACTTGCCTAATCCTTTTTCTAAGATGTTCACGGCC